>CAIYPH010000235.1 GCA_903928045.1 uncultured Rhodospirillales bacterium | reverse complement strand
TTGCTTCTTTTTTCAAAAAGAAGCGCTTGCTTCCTTCCACACCACCGGAAACAGCGGATGCTCCATCGGCGCCCTCGCCGGCAACTCGTCCATCAGCCCCGGAAACTCCGGCGAAGTCTTCCACGCCCGCGGCGCATGCCGCATGTCCTCGCCGAGGAAGCGCACCGAGAGCACCCGCCGCCGCCCCACCTTCATGCCGCCGGCGGCGTGCAGCGCCAGCATATGGAAGAACACCACATCGCCCGGCTCCAGCGCCCAGCCGATGATGTTGAAACCCGCGCGGTTCGCCTCGATGTCCGGCAGATCGGCGAGCGTGCCCTCGGGGAACCAGCGGGCCTCGTTGGTCATGAAGGTGCGCGGCATCAGCCAGGGGCCGCGATGGGAGCCGGCGAGGAATTCCAGCGTCGATTCCCGCGGCACCGGATCGACCGGCAGCCACATGCTGGCATTCTGCCTGCCCTCGACGTTGTAGTAGGGCTGATCCTGATGCCACGGCGTTTTCTGCGCCGTGTTGGGTTCCTTGGTCAGCATATGGTCATGGTAGAGCCGGGCGCTGGCGGATTGCATCAGCCGGCCGGCGGCTGATGCGGCCGGGCTGTCCTCGATCAGGCGGCGATATTCGGCAATGCGCTGCCAGCAGCAGAAATCCTCGATGAAGAAGCCGGGGTCCCCCTTGGGGCTGGCGACGATGGCGCGCGGGCTCGGGTCGCGCAGATTGGCCTCGATGCCATCCCGCGCCCAGCCGATTTCTTCCGGGCTGAACAGGCCACGGATGCACACCGCGCCGTCGCGCTGATAGGCGGCGATGGCTTCGGGGGTGATGAGGCGCGCCGCGCGGGCGTCGGCGGACTCACGCATTGGCCATCGGCCTCAGCCGCAGCGACGGGCGCAAATGCTTGAAGGGCAGGGTGGCCGGGTCCACCGGCACCGGGCCGGGCGCGGTGGCGAGGATCACGGCCTCGGCGATCGGCTGGAAATCGGCGCGGAAATGCACCACGCTTTTCAGCACCAGGATTTTGCACGCGGTCGGCTCCACCCCGATATGGGTGAACAGCGACTGGTCGAGCGCCTGCATTTTCGAACTCACCACGATCACCCGCACCCCCGGCGCCACCTCGATCAGCGCCGACGGGCCAAGCGCGATGGGGTTGCCGAGCGCCATCGGCCCGGTGCCGACGAAACTCCCGTCCGACAGCCGCTCGATGACAGCGGTGACGGCGAGCGGAGACCCGTCCGACTTGCCGCCGAGACTGAGCGAGATGCTCGCCCCCACGCCGGCGGCATGGCAGGCGGCCGCACTTTCGGCGTCGTTGATCATGCCGAGCACCGAGCCTTCCGCGCCCTGGCGGATCAGCTCGGCCAGCACCCCGGTGGTGTCGCCATGGCCGCCCCCGCCAGGGTTGTCCTGCCCGTCGGCGATCATCACCGGCTTGCTGGCGGTGCGGGCGATGGCGATCGCCTGGGCCACCGCCTCGGCCGCCGGCGTGGCTTCGATGCGGAACGTCGCCTCGTTGCGGTTGATATACGCCAGCATGTCATCGGCCGCCGCATCGGCGAGCGCCTGCGTGTCGGCATAGGCCGCGATGGCGGCACCGCAATCGTGGAAATCGGCGTAGGGGAAGCCGAAATTGAACGCGAGCTCGGCCACGCCCGGCCGCGCGTTGATGGCAAGCCGCTCATCCATCGCCGGCTTCATCGGCGCCACCAGCGTGCATTGCGCGGGCACGGGGATGAAGAATTCCACCTGGCGGAACGCCCGCGCCCAAGGCTTCCCGCGCGCGATGCGCTCCAGCAGCAGCGTCATCGCCTGGCCGCCGGCATAGGGCATGTCGACATGCGGATAGGTACGAAACGGCACCAGCGCATCGACGCGATCCACCATCGCCTGCGTCATGTTGCAATGCGGATCGAGCGAGATCGTCAGCGGAATATCCCCCGCCACCGCGCGCACCCGGCGCAGCAGCTCGCCCTCGCCGTCGCCAAAACTATCCACCACCATGGCGCCGTGGAGGTCGAGATAGATGCCATCCACCCGCCCGGCTTCGAGCACGCCGGACAAATCCGAGCAGATCATCGCCGCGATCCGCTCAAACGCCTCGTCCTGCACCGGCTTGGCCGGCGAGGCGGTGGCCCAGGTGAGCGGCAGCATCTCCACACCCTCCCGCTCCGCCACCGCGATGGCGCCGGAAATCGGCCAGGAGGTATCACGCAGCGCCGCCACCAGCCCGGCGCCGCGGGCCAGCGCAGGGGACTCCCCGGCGGCGACGAAATCCGCATAGGTGGTGGGCACAGGGGCGAAGGAGTGGCTTTCGTGCAGAAAGCCGCCGATGGCGATGCGCAGTGTCACGGGCCGGTCTCCAGCAATGGCCCGCGCACTGCGCCCCGGAAGCGTCGCCGCGTCAACCCTCCGCGCCGGTCGCCCAGCGGCCAAGCGCCGTTGCCCGCACGATCGGCAGCCGCCCCGCCCAGCCATCGAGCCCGGCGGTGAGGCCGGCTTTCCCGGCGATCAGGAAGGCGAGCACCACGGCGTAGACGATGTGGTAGTCGATGATGAAGTTGTTGCGGTTCTCGATGAACGGGAAATCCATGTGGGCCAGCCAGTACATCAGCAACAGCGCGATCCCGAATGCCGCGCTCAGCCGGGTCGCCAACCCCACCAGCAGCGACAGGCCGATCAGCAAATGCCCCCAGGCCACCATGAAACTCACCAACGGCGCGATCGCAGGCCCGGTGAAGGGCATGAACAGCGCGTTGAACGTCTTGGTCGACTTGAGGAACCCGATGATGGTGAAATGCGGGTCGAACGCCTGGTGCGAGGCCGCGTAGATGAAGGTCCAGGCCATCAGCAAGCGGAACACCAGCAGAAAGCCGCGATACGGTCCGGTCATGTCATGCCCCCATTTGAGTACCGATTGCGCGATGAAACCGCTGCGTCGCATGCCTCGCCATGATATGGATCAAGCGTGATCGTCGGCCCCTACCGCCCCGTCGCGTTGTCCGCTGCCCTGCTTCCTGGCGAGACCGATGTCGCGCGCCATGCCCTGGTGCGGGCCACCGGCGAAGCATGCGATGTCCCCCTCCCGCCGCTCCGCGCCGGCCAGCACATGCTGCCCCACTTCAAGCTGCACCAGCACCCGCCGGACGCCGACTGGCGTGAGACCGCCTATCGCGCCGCCACCCCCTGGGTGGTCACCTTCCGCGACGTCACCCTGTTCGGCGATGCCGGCCTCATCCTCGCCGGCCGCGAGATCGTCGCCGACACCACCGGCCGCGCCGACCCGGCGCGCGACCGCTTCACTCGCGCCGGCGAGGCCATCACCCTGCATCCCACCGCCCCGCCGCGGCGGATCAGAGGGGTGTGTCTCAGCCTGCTCGGCCCCGGCGCCGACAGCCCCTATCACTGGACGATCGACGCCATCGGCCGCCTCGCCGCCGCCGATGAGGCCGCGCTGGCGGAGGTGACGGACCTGCTGCTTCCCGCCGGGCTCGGCGCCTTGCAGCGCGAACTGCTCCTGCGCGCCGGCCTGCCGATGCACTGGCGCCGCCACGCCATCGCCCCGGGCGAGGCGGTGATGCTGGAGCGGCTGGTGCTCCCCTGGAGCATCGAGAGCGATTTTTCGGTGGGCGGCAATCACCGGCCACACCCCTGCATCGTCCCGTATTTCGCCCCCTTCGCCATCGGCGCGCCGCCCGGACCGCGGCGCATCTATATCGACCGGCGCGGCGGCCCCAATCGCCGCCTGGTCAACGAGGACGAGGTGGTGGAGGCATTGGCCGGCTTCGGCTTCGTCGCGGTCCGGCTGGAGACACTGAGCCCCGCGGCGCAGATCGGCCTATTCGCCGGGGCGGAGGCGATCGTCGCCCCGCATGGCGCCGGCCTTGCCCATCTCGTGCACGCAAGGCCCGGCACCGCGCTGCTCGAACTCCACGCGGCGCATTGGGTGAACTGGTGCTTCCGCCGCCACGCCGCCGTGTTCGCCCTGCGCTATGACGCGATCGCCGGCCCGGTGGTGGGCGGGCGGGATGGCGATCACGTCAACACCCGGCCCTGGGCGATCCCGGTGCTGCATCTCCGCGCCGCCTTGGATGCGCTGCTTCAGCCCTGAGGCAGGTCGGTCTGGCCGAGCACCCAGCCTTCCCAGCGCCGCAACCAGGGATCATCGGGGATGCCGTCCGGCCGGTTCCCCGCGATCACGTTGATCACCCCGAGCACCCCGATGGTGGCATCGAAGCGATCCTCGCCGGACGGGTCGGCGCCGAACCCGTCCGCCATCTCGGCGGCAAGCCCGTCGCCGGGCACGGCGCCGAGCCCCGCCATCACCGCGTGGAGCGAGGGGGTGAGGGCGGCGCGGTCGGATTGGCGGCGCTTGCTGCCGTCCATCGCGAGGCCGAGATGGCGCATCACCTCGGCCGGGTAGGTCTCGGCGATCACCACCGGGTGGCGGGCCAGCAGCGCGGCGAAATCCCCCATGAACGGCCACAGCGCCGGCGGCGCGTCAGCGGCCAGCACGGGTATCAGCCAGTCCCGCCAGGCGGTGATGGCGGCCTTGCCGGTCTGGTTGGCGCCGAGCGTCCAGAACAAGGGCGCCCCGGCGGGGCGGCTGGCGGTGGCCCGGTCGCAAAGGCGGGACAGGCCGGAGGGGCCGGGCAGCCCGAGCGCCGCGGCATGGGCGGCCCGCGTCATCCCCTTCACCCCGCGGGCGGGATAGAACGGCCGCGACGGGCCGATCTCCTCGAGCCCGGCGCAGATGGAGAAAAATTCCGGCCGCGTCGCGAGGCCGGCGAGGAAGCCCGGGAAGTCCCCGTCAGGCACATGCGCCCGCACATAGTCGCGCGGCAGGCCGAGCGGCAGGTCCACCCCGAGGGCGATCGGAACGCCCATCGCGCGCAGACGCGGAATGAAGCCGGCGAGGTCGCCCACCAAGGCGGGGGCATTGAGATACCATTGCGCGCCTTGCCGGATGGCGGCGACGAACCAGCGTTTCCGCGGGTCCATGCTCCAATCCGCATGGGCGGCAAGCATGGGCTAGAGCGGCTTCTGCGCCTTTTCCAGCAGGCGGGCGAAGAAGCCGGGCTTCTTCGGCGGCGGCGGCGGCTTGGCGGCCTCCTCGCGGGCGCGCGCCTCCTGCTCGCGGTCGCGCTCCTTCTGGGCCATCCATTTGTCCAGCGAAACCCCGGCCTTGGCCGCCCGCTTGGCCTCGTAGGCGCGCTGCCCTTCGCTCATCTGCTTGGTCATTGTATCCTCATGCGCTGGAAGAGCGTTTTGGCAGCGTGGGCGCATGGCTTCAAGCGGTCATTCGGTCCATAACGCTGGCGCGACGGGGCCGCAGAGGAGAGCTGGAGAGCGATGGGTAATCTCGACATCATGACGGTGCTGCTGGAAAAGCTGCTCGGCATCGACCCGCTGAACGTGCCGGCCCCGGTGGTGCTGCTCGGCTTCACCATGACGGTGCTGTGGGTGACGTTTCTGGTGTGGAGCGCCTGGTCGATCCTGCGCGTCGTTCTGGCCACCATCTCGGACATGCTCGAGGTGCAGCAGACCAAGCATACCATCGCCATCGCGCGCGGGCTGACGCGGCATGATTTTGAGCAGATCCGCAAGGGCATCAAGGCCTGGCGCCTGCTCGTGGTGCGCTACGGCACCGATGACTATCTGCGCGGCACCGCCAGCGAGGCGGACCGTCAGGTCGGGCGGACGCGCTACGAGGTGATCAACATGAAGCTCGCGCTCTCCAATGTCGGCGAAGTGACCCTGAGCTGGAGCCTCCCCGTGCATCGCCGGCTCGGCACCCAGTTCCGCTGCTATATCGACCTGCGCGAGGGCGGGGTGGGCGGGGACGTGCTGACCGGGATGCTGAGCCATTACGATGAAATCGAGATCCTGCCCTCGGAGCCCAATCCGCAGCGGGCCTATTTCCTGTTGAAGCGCTTCCGCTCCATCACCTCGGCGGAAGGGGTGAAGCAGAACATCGTGCTTCCCGGCTGATGACGACCGCGATCGTCAACGGCTTCGGGCGGACGCTGGGCGACAGCATCATCGGCTTGCAGGCATTGTCGATCGCGGTGGCCCATGGCGCGATCGAGCCGCGGCCGACGCTGTTCCGCCTCCCCGGCCTGTCGCCGATCATCCAGCAGGCCTATGCGGCGGCGGGGGACCTCGCGACCGTTGATACCCTCCCCTGGGAGGATGCGACGCGGGACCGGCCGTTCGGGCGGGTGGCCTGGTTCACCCGGGCGATCGACATCCGCGATTTCGCCTTCGACCCGGCGTTCCGCGGGGTGGCGATGATCGACTACTTCCTGCGCTGTCTCGGCGTCGATCCGGCCGCCATCCCGGCGGCCGAGCGGCGCAATACCTGGCTGGCGTCGCGGATATCCCCGGCGCGAGACGGGGGCTACGTGCTGGTGTGTCCACGCACCGCCTCGGCGATGCGCACCATGCCGGACGAGGTGCATGCGCATATTCTCGCCTGGCTCGGGCGCACGGGGGGGGAGGTGCGGACCCAGGCGACCCTTCCTCCGGCGGAGAGCTTCGCCGAATTATGCGCGCTCGTCGCGGGCGCGCGGCTGATGGTGAGCGCGGATACCGCGATGGTGCATCTGGCCGATGCGTTCGGGATTCCGTGTCTGGCGTTTTTCACCACCCACCGGCCGGAATGGCGGGTGCGGGATTATCCGTTGTGCCGGGCCGAGTTTCTGCGGCCGGAGGGGCTTCCCGAGGCGATCGAGTTTGTGCGTGACGAGTCCGATGTTGCGGCGTGTCGGGCGGCGTGGTTCGCGCGGGGGGCGGATCTGGGGTGGCTTGATCCGTTGCTGGAAACCGCCTGGGAAGGACGCTTGGCATGACGGCGCGGGTGAAGGCGGGGATCTGGGTGTCGATGGCGCTCAGGATGGGCAACGGCAACGGGCGCTACGGCGCGGTGCTGCGCAAAGGGGACCCCGATGCCGGGGGGGTGCTGGTGGTGCTGGGCGGGCGGACGGGGATGTGCGTGTTGAACCAGGTGAGCACCGCCGAGGGGGAGCCGGCCTGGATGCGGGCGACCGGGGTTGATCCGGTCGATCAGGAGACGGTCGACGCCTATATCGCGCGGCGGGTGAAGGCGGACCCGGATCTTTGGGTGATCGAGTTCGAGAGCCCCGACATGCTGCCGCCGTTCGAGGCGAAGATCATCTGAGGTTTTCGGCCAGCAGCGCGTCCCATTCGGCCGCGAGCGGGCCGGCGGGCATGGGGCGATTGGCGCGGCGGTACCAATAGGCGGCGTTGGCGAGGTCGGGCTCCTTGCGGTGGAGGTAGGCGTGCAGGGCGTTTCCCTGGTCGTCCTCCTGGGCCTGGGCGCATTCATGGGCTTTGGCCCAATCGCCCTTGGCATCCCACCACAGGCCCGCGAGGGCCTGGCTGAGCCCGGGGGGCGGGGCGGCGGCGGCGAGGCTGGCGCGGAATTCGGCTTCGGTCATGGTCAGGCTCCCAGGAGGCGGCGCAGTTTGCGGACGGCGCTGTCGGGGGTGGTCAGCACGGGTTTCCCGGTGGCGGCGGCGATCATCGGGGCGGCGGAGGCGAGGCTGAACTGGGCGAGGGCGATGACGTCGCAGTGGGCGATGGCGGCGGCAGCGGTGGCGGCTTCGCGGTTGTGGCCCTCGGTATCGCCGCGATCGAGCGCGGTGAGGGCGGCGGCGGCGAGGCAGGGGACGAGGCGCAGGCCGGGGGCGGCGGCGGCGAATTCGGGGGGCATCGAGGCCAAGGTGGGGGCGAAGCTGGCCATCAGGCCGACGGTGGTGGCGCCGGAGGCCAGTGCCTCCTCGATCATGGCCTCGTTGGGTTTGAGCACGGGGATGGGGGCGAGGTCGCGGGCGCAGGCCTCGATGCAGGGGCCGAAGGCGGAGCAGGTGAAGAGGATCCCATCGGCGCCGGCGCGGGCGGCGTAGCGGGCGAGGGTGAGGAAACGGTCGGTCATCGCGTCGGTGAGGGCGCCATCGCGGGCGAGGTCGGCGGAGAGGCTGTCGTCGAGCAGGTTGGCGAGGCGGGCCTCGGGCCACAGGCGGGCGAAGGCGGCCTCGATGGGGGCGACGGAGTGTTTCAGGGCGTGGATGAGGGCGATGCGCATGCGGGGCTCGGCTCTTGACGTGGGGTGAACACTACCGGTCTACCTCTCCCGGCGAAACCCGCTTTACCCGAAGGATCGGCGATGCTGCAGAAGATGTACCAAAGCGTGTTGGCACTCGCCGCCAAGCCGCGGGCAAGCTGGTGGCTGGCGGCGATCAGCTTCGCGGAAAGCAGCTTCTTCCCCATTCCGCCCGACGCGCTGCTGGTGCCGATGGCGCTGGCCCGGCCAGAGCGGGCCTGGCGCTATGCGGCGATCTGCACCATCGGCTCGGTGCTCGGCGGCATCCTCGGCTATTACATCGGCTACGCGCTGTTCGACATCATCGCGACGCCGCGGCTGCACGCCTACCACCACGAGGCGGCCTTCGCCCGCTTCAAGGAT
>CAIYPH010000234.1 GCA_903928045.1 uncultured Rhodospirillales bacterium | reverse complement strand
GATCTTGGGCGACCGGATGCTGCACGAGGTCGTCGACGATCGCCGTGTGCATGGCGGCCAGCCGGTCGTCGCAGCCATGCACGTCGCCGATCGCGTAGACGCGAACGCCGTCTGGGAGCTGCCCGGCCGAAACCGGGCCGTCGGGTAACCGCTCGGTAACCATCACACGGCAACCTAGCGCCACGACCCGCCCGGCGCGAGTGCCAGAACGCGGCGGGCCGAGGAATCGAGGCCGATGATGACCCACCAGCCGGAAAATCCGGCGTGCGCCGATTGCCGCCTGCCATGAACGCCTGGCTCGGCACGCCCAGCCTGGCGCCGGCACCGCGCGGCGACGCCCACGCCGACTACGCGCCCGGTGAGCGCCAGTTGCTGGAGGCGGCCCGCCGTGCCTCCTTGCCCGGCTGGGCGGCACTGGTGATCCATCTCGGCGATCGCGCGGCGCCACGACCGCATCACCGCCGTGTCGCGCGCTCCTTGCTGGAGGATGCGGCGCAGCGCCACGGCGGCCAGGTCTTCACCCTGCGCAATGGCGATCTCGTGCTGCTCTGCTCCACCGCTGCGCTGCGTGCGCCCGCCGCCGCGCGGAACGGCCAGATCGCCGGCGAGTCGCTGCCGGAGTTGCTCACCCGCCTGCTGCGGCCCGATGGCGGCGAGCCGGTGGCACCGCTCACCATCTGGCTGCTGCCCGAGGCGCGCGAGCGCCTGCTCGCCTATGCCGCAGAGCGCCTGGCCGAAGGCGGGTTGACGCCGCTCGACCAGGCGGTCGCCGAGACCGAGTTGCCGCTAGCGCTTACCGCCGCCGCCGAGGCACGCCTGCTGCCGGATCTGCTGCAACGCCAGACCGCCGTGCTGATCGGCGGCGGGCGGGTGCGGATACTGCCGCTCTTTCGCGAAATCACCTATGCCAGCGCCGCCTTGCAGGCTCAGGCCGGTGGCGACGCGGTCGACGCCGACCCCTTCCTGCTGCGCCATTTCGCCACCCGGCTGGAGGAGCGCGTGGTCGCCGCGTTGCCAGCCGAATTCGGCCGCGGCGGCGCGTTGGACCCGGCGGGCGGCCCACCGTTGCATCTCAATCTCGCGCCGGCGACCGTCAACGGCCCGGTCTTCGCCGAGCTGCTGGCGGCCTGCCGCGCGCGTGGCGCCGGCCTTGGCGTGGAGATCGCTCTGGTCGAGGCCGCGGCCGACCCTGACGGCTTTGCCCTCGCCCGCGCGGCACTGCGCGAGGCCGGCGTGCCCTGCGTGATCGACGGGGTCTCCCTGCTGGCGTTGCGCCTCGCGGCGCCAGCCGCCCTCGCACCCGATCTCGTCAAGATCGACTGGGCCCCCCGCCTCGCCCGGCTCACCGCCAGCGAGGCACGGGATCTTCAGGCCGCGCTGGCCGAGATCGGCCGGGACCGGCTGCTCCTGGCCGGGGCTGACCAGGAGGAGGCCCTGCAATGGGGCCTCACGCAGGGGTTCCGCCGGTTCCAGGGCCGCCATGTCGATGCCATGCTGGCCGCCAGCCGCCTCGCCACCTGCAGCCACGCCTCCGGCTGCACGCTGCGCCAGTGCACCGAGCGCGCGGGCGCCGTCGCCACCGCAGGCCGCCTCGGCTGCCTCGACACCGCCTTACTCGACGGCGCTACATCCACGGCACTGCAATGAGCACCGCCATCGCCCGCCGCGAGCCGCTGCCCGACGCCACGCGCGAGCCGCGCGGCGGCAATCCGGAGGACGCCCGCCGCCTCGCCACCCTCGTGCGCGAATGCACCGCCAGCGGCATCGCCCGCGAGGTCCTGCTGCTGCGCCTGTCGGACCTGCCGGAGGGTCGCAGCAAGCCGCACCACTATCAGCTCGCCCGCGAGGCCCTGCTGCCGCTTACCGGCGCGGCGCGGGCGCAGCTTTTCCACCTCCCCAATCAGGATCTCGTCGTGGTCTGGCGCGGCGAGACCGCGGCGCTCGGCACCAGTCTGGCCACGCTGGAACACCTCTTCTCCGACGATCCCGCCTTCGGCGCCGACCCGATGGCGATGGCGATGGCCTCGGTGCTCGCCCTGCCCGATGATTCCGAGCTGCTCCTGCGGGTGGTCGAGGAGAGTCTGCGCCCGCGCCTGCCGCCCGCGCAACCGCGCAACGCCGGCGTCCCGCTCGACCCCGCGACCCTCCAGGCCCTCGAGCGCGCCATCGCGCAGGCCGATATGAGCCGCTTCGCCCGCCGTGAGCCGATCTGCCGGCCATGGACCGAGGGGTTTCGCCTCGCCTGGGAGCACCGTTTCCTGTCGGACGCCGAGCTGTTCGACACCATTTTGCCCGAACGCGCACCGCGGGCCGATCCCTGGCTGTTCCGCCGCCTGACCCGCACGCTCGATCGCCGCATGCTGGCACTACTCTCCGCCTCCGAAGAACTGCGCGGCGTGCCGCCGTTCAGCATCGACCTCAACGTCGCCAATCTGATCGGCCCCGAATTCCTGCGCTTCGACACCAGCCTGCCCACTACTCTGCGCGGCCGCGTCGTCATTAACCTGCGCGCCGAGGACATCCTGTCCGACCTCGCGACCTTCTGCTTCGCGCGCGATTTCGCCGCCGCGCGCGGCTATCGGCTGTTGTTGCAGGATCTAGCCCCCACCCAGCTCGCCCTCCTGCCGCCGCAGCGCCTGGGTTTTGAGCTGGTGCAGATCCGCTTCACCCCGGCACTCGCCGCGGGCGGCCTGCCACCCTGCGTCACGCCCGACATGGTGGTGCTAGGCCAGGCCGACGGGGCCAGCGCCGTCACCTGGGGGCGCGGCCAAGGCATCACGCTGTTTCAGGGGCGGGTCGTCCATCCCCGCCGCGCCGGCTGACCTCGTCCCGGCAATAGACCGCCTGCCGCGTCCGTCCTATACGGTCCGCCCCGTCCGCCATGCTGCGGCGGAACCGCAAGAGGTTTCATGGACGCCATCACCGTCGAGGCGTTGACCAAGCGCTATGGCGACACGGTCGCCGTCGACGACATCTCGTTCGCCGTCGCCCCCGGCCGCACCATCGGCCTGCTCGGCGGCAATGGCGCGGGCAAGACCACCACGATCGCCATGCTGCTCGGCCTGCTGATCCCCAGCTCCGGGAGCATCACCGTGCTCGGGCACGACATGGCGACTGATCGCTTCGCGGCGCTCGCGCGGATGAACTTCTCCTCCCCCTATGTCGCCCTGCCCCACCGCATATCCGTGTTCGAGAACCTCATGGTCTATTGCCATCTCTATGATGTGCGGGATGCCAAGGGCCGCATCGCCGAACTCGCCAGCCAGCTCGATCTCCACGAACTGCTCGCCCGCCCCGCCGGCGACCTCTCGGCCGGTCAGAAAACCCGCGTCGCTTTGGCCAAATCCCTCATCAACCGGCCCGACGTCCTGCTGCTCGACGAGCCGACCGCGAGTCTCGACCCCGATACCGGCGACATGGTGCGCTCCTGGCTGGAGCGCTACCGCGCCGAAAGTGGCTGCGCCATCCTGCTCGCCAGCCACAACATGGCCGAGGTGGAGCGGCTCTGCGACGAGGTGCTGATGCTCAAGCGCGGTCGCATCGTCGATCGCGGCAGCCCCGCCGACCTGCTGGCCCGCTACGGCCGCGACACGCTGGAAGCCGTCTTCCTCGACATTGCCCGAAATACGGGAGCGGCCGCATGAGGCCGGCGCTGCGCCGCATCTGGGGCATGATGTACCGCCATCTCGCCCTCTACCGCCGCTCCTGGCCGCGCCTGCTGGAGTTGGCTTATTGGCCGACCCTGCAAATGTGCATCTGGGGCTTCACCGCCAGCTTCTTCGCCGGGCGGATGGCCAACGCTGGCACACCGGGCGCCGGCGCGGTCACGCTCGGCATGCTGCTCGGCGCGGTCCTGCTGTGGGAGGTCGCGCTGCGCAGCCAGATGGGGGTGGCGATCTCCTTCCTCGAGGAAATCTGGTCGCGCAACCTCGGCCATGTCTTCGTGAGCCCCTTGCGCCCCTGGGAGTTGGTGGCGGCGCTGATCGCCATGTCAGTCATCCGCATGCTCGCCGGCGTGCTGCCGGCGGTGCTGCTGGCCTGGGTGCTCTACGCCTACAACCTCTTCGCCCTCGGTTTGCCGCTGATCGTGCTGGCGGTGAACCTCATGGTGATGGGCTGGTGGGTCTCGCTCGGCGTGGTCTCGCTCATCCTGCGCCATGGTGCCGGGGCCGAGGCGCTGGCCTGGTCGGTGCTGTTCGGCCTCACCCCCTTCGCCGCGGTGTTCTACCCGGTCTCGGTGCTGCCGCCCTACCTCCAGCCCGTCGCCCTCGCCCTCCCGGCCGCCCATGTCTTCGAGGGCATGCGCGCCATCCTGGCCGGGAGCGCCTTCCCCTGGTTCAGCCTTACCGCCGCCACCGGGCTCAATCTGCTCTGGCTGGTCGCCGCCGGCCTGCTCTTCGCCCGCCAATTCCGCGCCGCCCGCGTCCGCGGCGCTCTCATGTCCATCGGGGAATAGACGATGTCGCAAACCAATTTCTGGCTCATCCGCCACGCCCTCGTGGAGGAGAATGCCCGCGCCTATAATTATGGCGCCACCGACGTGGAGCTCTGCCCCCACACGCTGGAAACCGCCCGGCCGACCTACGCCGCCCTGGCCCGCCGCCTGCCGCAGCCCGCCGCCTGGGTGATCTCGCCGCTCTCTCGCACGCGGCGCACTGCCGAGGCGATTTTCCGCGACGGCTACCCCGCCCAGCCGATGGCCATCGAGCCCGCGGTGATCGAGCAGTCGATGGGCGACTGGCACGGCCTGCCGCATGCCGAGGTGCCGGGAAAACTGACCATGCCGTCCCACCCGTTCTGGCCGCTCGGCGGCCAGGAGCGCCCGCCCGGCGGCGAAAGCATGGCCGACGTCATGCTCCGCGTCGGCCCGGCGCTCGAACGCCTCGCCATCGCCTATGAAGGGCAGGACGTGGTGGTGGTCAGCCACGGCGGCACCATCCGCGCCGCAATCGGCCACGCGCTGGGCGTCGGGCCGGATGCGGCGCTGCATTTCTCCGTCCATAATCTGGGTTTGACCCGGCTGGAACGCCATCCGCGCGGCTGGAGCGTGGTGTGCACCAACGAGATCTGCGGCGCCTGAGCCTTACGGACGCGTGAAGCTTTGGAGAGGCGGCGCGTAATGCTTGAACCGCGCCGCAAAGCCGCCGCACTGTGCGGGCTATCGTTCCGCCAGCCCCGAGTCGCGCCTCGGCCCGGCTTGATTTGACAGACGGAGACACATCATGGCCCGCCTCATGCTTCTCGCCCTGCTCGCGCTGTCCGCCTGCGCTGGCCAGGCCTTCGCGCAGACCGACCAGCAGACCCTGGTCGACCGCTCGACCCTTGTGGTCCAGGAAATGCTGGGCGACCAGAACGCCACCGAGGCGCGCAACCTGATGAAGCGGGCCAAGGGCGCGATGGTTTGCCCGCGCATCTTCAAGGCCGGCTTCTTCGTTGGCGGGCAGGGCGGCGGCTGCTTGCTGGTCGGCCGCAACGCCAGCAACGGCGCCTGGTCCGGCCCCGCATTCTACTCCATGGGCAGCGCCTCCCTCGGGCTGCAAATCGGTGTGCAGGACGCCGAGATGATCTTCATCGTGCTGACCGACAAAGGCCTCCAGGCGCTGCTCGACAGCCAGTTCAAGTTCGGCGCTGACGCCTCCGTCGCGGTCGCCAGCATCGGCGCCGGTGTCTCCGGTTCCACCACCGCCGCACTCAGAGCCGACATCGTCTCCTTCGCTCAGGCCCGCGGGCTGTTCGCCGGCGTCTCGCTCGAAGGCAGCCTGCTCTCCAACAAGTCGGACTGGAACGCCGCCTATTATGGCAAGCCGATCGGCGCCCAGCAGGTGGTCATCGGCATGGAAGGCCAGAACCCCGGCGCCGCCCCGTTGCAGGAAATGCTGGCCCGCTACGCCCAATAGGCCGAACCAGTAGCCGCGGCGCGCCATGGCCGCTAGTTTGGCGCCCATGGCCCGCCCTTTGCCGTTCTGGAAGACCAAGACCCTCGCGGAAATGACCGTGGAGGAATGGGAATCGCTGTGCGATGGCTGCGGCCGCTGCTGCCTGCACAAGGTGCGCTATGATGGCACCGGTGACCTCGCCTTCACCAACGTCGCCTGCCGCCTGCTCAACCTCGACACCGCCCAATGCTCCGACTACGCCAACCGCCGCCGCAAAGTGCCGGATTGCGTGCAGCTCACCCAGGCCGACCTCCAGGATATCGACTGGCTGCCGCCCTCCTGCGCCTACCGGCTGCTCGACGAAGGCAAGCCGCTGGCGTGGTGGCACCCGCTGGTCTCCGGCGATCCGCAGACCGTGCACACCGCCGGCGTCTCAATCCGCGGCCGCGCGCTCTCCGAAAAGCGCGCCGGCATGCTCGAACACCATCTCGCGGACTGGCCCGGCCAGATGCCGCGGCCGAAAAAGCCCCGTAAGGAACCCTCTGAATGATGTCGAACGCCATCTATGGCGGCGTGAATGCCGCCGTGCTCACCGCGATGAATGCCGATCTCTCGATCGACCTCGACCGCATGGCCGCCCACTCCAAGTGGCTGCTGGCCAATGGCTGCAACGGCCTCGGCGTGCTCGGCACCACCGGCGAGGCCAATTCGCTGGGCATCTCCGAGCGCATCGCCGTCATGGAGGGCCTTGTGGAGCGCGGCATTCCCGCCGCCGTGATGATGCCGGGCACCGGCACCACCGCCATCACCGACACCGTGCTGCTCACCCGCAAGGCCGAGTCGCTCGGCTGCCGCGGCGCCCTGCTCCTGCCGCCCTTCTTCTACAAGAACCCCAGCGATGACGGCCTGTTCGCCTATTTCTCCCAGGTGATCGAGCGCGTCGGCGGCGACATCAAGATCTACCTCTACCACTTCCCCGCCCAATCCGCCGTCCCCTTCGGGATCGACCTCATCGGCCGGCTGCTCAAGGCCTATCCCGGCAAGGTGAAGGGCATCAAGGACAGCTCCGGCGATTTCGCCAACACCCGCGCCTACGCCGACCACTACGCCAAGGACGGGTTCGAGGTGTTCTGCGGCGACGATGGCGCGCTGCATGACCTGCTGAACGCCGGCGGCGCCGGCTGCATCACGGCTGCCGCCAATGTCGGCAGCGCGATGAGCGCGGTGGTCTACGCCAACTGGAACAACGCCCGCGGCGCTGAAGCCCAGCTCACCCTCTCGGCCATCCGCAAGGCTGTCGTCTCCGCCCCGCTGATCCCCGGCCTCAAGGCCCTGATCGCCCGCCACACCGGCAATCCCGCCTGGCAGCACATGCGCCCGCCGCATATGCGCCTCTCCGCCGAGGCGGCGACCAAGCTCTACGCCGCCTTCGACGCTTGTGGCCTCAGCCTCGCCAAGGCGGCATGATCCGGGGGCAGATGTCGCTCTGGGGCCTGATCCGGGAGACTCTCTCCCCGGCCCCGCGCGCGTCTGCCCCCACACCGCCCGCGCCCAAACCGCCCATCGCGAAACGGCAGCCCGAACCCAGCACCACCGAGATCATCCGTCTCCCCCACGGCCCCGCCGAGGTCGAGTGGCGGCGCAGCGCCCGCGCCCGCCGCCTTTCGCTGCGGATCGACCCGCGCGGTGGCGCCGTCATCGTCACCTTGCCCGGCCGCACCTCGCGCAAGGCCGGGCTCGCGTTGCTAATGGACCACGCCGGCTGGGTCGCCGAACGCCTCGCCGCCCTGCCAGGCCCCATCCCCTTCGCCGACGGCGCCAGCATCCCGCTGCACGGCATCGAGCACAGCATCCGCCACACCGGCGCCCCCGGCCCGGCCCGGCTGGTTGGCACCACCATCCTGGTCGGCGGCGATCCCGCCTTCCTCCCCCGCCGCGTCGCCGACTTCCTGCGCGCCGAGGCCCGCCGCGAACTCGCCGCGCTCGCCATGGCCAAGGCGGCGATGGCCGGCCTGCATCCCAGGCGGGTCAGCGTGAAAGACACCAAAAGCCGCTGGGGCAGTTGCGCCGCGGATCGCAGCCTCGCCTTCTCCTGGCGCCTCGTCTTGGCGCCACGCCACGTGCAGGACTACGTCGCCGCCCACGAGGTCGCCCATCTCCGCCACATGAACCACGGACGCGAGTTCTGGGCCCTCGTCGCCACCCTCACCCCCCACACCGAGGCCGCCAACGCCTGGCTACGCGCGGAAGGCCCACGACTCTTAAGGATCGGACAATGAGCGACCTTCTCCGCATGCTCGCCGCCGCCGACCAGGCCGCCCGCTGGCATACCGACCAACGCCGCAAGGGCGCGGCACAGGAGCCCTATATCAACCACCTCCTCGAAGTCGCCCACCTCGTCACCGAAGCCACTGCTGGCCTCGACCCCAATCTCGCCATAGCCGCCCTCCTGCATGACACCATCGAGGATTGCGGGATCACCGAGGCCGAAATCACCGACCGCTTCGGACCCGACGTCGCGGCCCTGGTCGCCGCGGTCACCGACGACAAATCCCTCCCCAAGGCCGAGCGCAAGCGACTGCAAATCGCCCACGCCCCGAAGACATCCGATCGCGCCAAGATCCTCAAACTCGCCGACAAAACCAGCAATCTGCGTGCCATGAAGGCCTCGCCCCCCGCCAATTGGCCCCCCGAGCGCAAGCGCGAATACGTTGCCTGGGCCCGCGCCGTGGTCGCCGGAACCCGCGGCGCCAATCCCTGGCTCGAAGCGGTGTTCGATCAGGCGGCTGCCGAGGCCGACGCGGCGGTATGAACGGCAAGCAAGCGGTCTTTTTTTAGAAGAGCTGCTTCCTCACGGCCTCCCGGCGCGATGGTACGGGTGCCCAGCGGCAATCGCCTGCGCCCGATAGAGCTGCTCGGCGAGCATCACCCGTACCAACATATGCGGCCAGGTCAGCGTCCCCAGTGACAGCGTGTGGTCGGCGCGCGCAAGCACGCTGGCGTCCAGCCCCTCGGCGCCGCCGATCACGAAGCAGATCGGTCGCGCCGCCTCTCGCCAGCTTGCGAGTTGGACGGACAGGGCTTCGCTGGTCGGCGTTCTTCCACCCAGATCGAGCGCCACCACGATCGCAGTGGCGGAAATCGCGGCCAACAGACCTGCCGCCTCCCGCCGTTTGATCTCGACCGCGCTGCCGGTGCCGTCGGGGACTTCGCGCACGGTCAGCGGCGGGCGGAGCCGGGCGTTGTAGCGGGCGAACAGGTCGGCTTCGGGGCCGCGGCCGATTTTGCCGACCGCGGCCAGGAGGTGCTCAGCCAGGGCCAGGCTGCGGGTCTTCGGCCGCTTCGTCGAGATCGCTGCCCCACATCCGTTCGAGCCCGTACATCTCGCGGGCTTCGGGCTTGAAGAGGTGGATGACGATGTCGCCGGCGTCGATCAGCACCCAGTCCGAGCCACCGGCACCTTCGATCTGGATGCGCTTGAGGCCGGCGGCGGAGAGTTTCTCGTCGAGATGGGTGGCCATGGCGGCGATCTGGCGGTCGGCCAGGCCGGTAGCGATCACCATGCGATCGGTGAAGGAGGCTCGGCCGGCGAGATCGAGCGCGATCACATTCTCGGCCTTGTCGTCCTCGAGGCAGGCGACGATGATTTTCTGCAGTTCATCCAGCCGTTCGGACGGCAGCGGGGCGCCGCGTGCGCGCTTGCGCGCGGGGCCGGCGACGGTGGCCTTCTTGCGCTGCGTGCCCGGGGGGGCGGGGATCTTGCCGGCCACGGCGCTGCGGGAGCGCGTCTTGCTGCTGGTCTCCGTGGGGGGAGCAGGCGGTTTTCTGGCGATGGTCCTAGACTCCGGAAAGGGCGGCGCGAATAGCGGACGCGGACGCCTTGTGTTGTGGCGCGGGCAGGAACACCCAGGCGGGAGGGGTGTAGTCGGCGAGGGCGGGCGCCTTGTGGGCGGACAGCCGGGCGCCGGCCAGCCGATGGGCGGCCAATCCGGCCAAGGCACGGTGATTGTAGGTCGGACGCGGCACAACGGCAAACGGCATTGTTGCGACAATCTCCCGCCAGCGCCGCCAGCGCGGCAGTTGCTCGAGATTATCGGCCCCCATCAGCCACACGAAGCGGGCGCGGGGGAAGCGGGTGCTGAGCGCGTGCACGGTATCGACGGTGTAGACGGTGCCGAGCGCGCGCTCGATATCGGTGGCGACGATGCGGCGCCCATCGGCGATGCGGCGCGCGGAGGCGAGGCGTTCGGCGAGCGGCGCCATGAAGCGGGAGGGCTTGAGCGGGTTGCCGGGCGAGACCAGCAGCCACACCTGGTCGAGCCGCAGGCGGCGGCGGACGAGCTCGGCGACGTGGCGGTGCCCGTCATGCGCGGGGTTGAACGAGCCGCCGAGCAGCCCGATCCGGCTGGTGCGCCGGTCTCCCCGTGGCGGTATCAGGGGCGCACCGTCATGGGCGCACCTGGCCGGTTCCGATCACGTGGTAGCGGAAGGTGGTGAGCTGTTCGAGCCCGATCGGGCCGCGGGCGTGGATGCGCCCGGTGGCGATGCCGATCTCGGCGCCGAAGCCGAACTCGCCGCCATCGCAGAACTGGGTGGAGGCGTTCCACATCGCCACCGCCGAGTCGACTCCGGCGAGGAAGGCGGCGGCGGCCTCGGCATCCTCGGTGACGATGCAGTCGGTGTGCTCGCTGCCGTGGTGGCGGATGAAGCGCAGCGCGTGGTCGAGGTTGTCGACCACGGCGATGGAGAGAATGGCGTCGAGCCATTCGGTATCGAAGGTGCCGTCGGGCGCGTGGGGCAGGTCGGGCACGATGGCCCGCGCGCGGGGGCCGGCGCGGAAGTCGCAGCCGAGCGCGCGGAGGTCGGCGATGAGGTCGGGCAGCAGGCTGGGGGCGATGGCGGCGTCGATCAGCAGGGTCTCGGTGGCGCCGCACACGCCGATGCGGCGCATTTTGGCGTTGACGAGGATGGCGCGCGCCTTCGCGGGGTCGGCCGCCGCATGGATATAGGTGTGGCAAAGGCCCTCGGCGTGGGCGAGCACGGGCACGCGCGCCTCGCGCTGCACCCGCTCGACGAGGGATTTGCCGCCGCGCGGGATGATCATGTCGATCATCCCCGAGGCGCCGAGCATGGCGGCGACGTAGGCGCGGTCGGTCTCGGGCGGGATCTGCACCGCGGCTTCGGGCAGCCCGGCCGCGCGCAGCCCGGCGGTCATCGCGGCGTGGATGGCGCGGGCGGAGTGGAAACTGTCGGAGCCGCCGCGCAGGATGACGGCGCTGCCGGCCTTGAGGCAGAGCCCGGCCGCATCGGCGCCGACATTGGGGCGGCTCTCGTAGATCATGCCGATGACGCCGAGCGGCTGCGGCACGCGGCGGATGAGGAGGCCGTTGGGGCGCGTCCATTCGCCTAAGCGACGGGCCAGCGGGTCCGGCAGGTCCGCGATATCGTCGAGCCCGCGCGCCATGGCGTCGACGCGGGCGGGGGTGAGGGCCAGGCGATCGCGGAAGGCGGCGGTGCCGCCCGCGGCGTCAAACGCCTGGAGATCACGCGCATTGGCGGCGACGATGGCATCGCTGCTCGCCCGCAGGGCATTGGCGGCGGCGCGGAGTGCGGCGTTGCGGACGGCCTCGGGCGCACGGGCCAGCGCGCCGGAAGCGGCGCGGGCGGCGGCGGCGGCTTCATTGAGCCACGTGGCGATGCGGTCGTTCTCGATGTCCATGGCGTTCTTCCCGGAGTGAGTGTGCCGGATCAAGACAGGTTCGGCTACAGGGGTGACGGCAGGCAAGTGGAACAACGAGGCAGCGAGACGGCGAGGCAGAGGCGCCCTGCCAGAACCACCTCTCGCTGCCTCGCCGTCTCGTTGTTCAACTGCGTGCTTCGCATCGTCGCCCTACAGCAGCACGAGGTCGTCGCGGTGGATCAGTTCGTCGCGGCCGCGCCAGCCCAGCAGCGCCTCGATCTCCCCGCTTTTGTGGCCGATTATGCGCGCCGCATCGGCGCTGCCATAGGCCGAGAGGCCGCGGGCCAGCGCGGTTCCTGCGGCATCCCTGACCACCACTGCATCGCCCCGGGCGAATTCGCCATCGAGCCCGCGCACCCCCGCCGGCAGCAGCGAGCGGCCCTGGGCCAGCGCGCGGGCCGCCCCGGGATCGACGATGAGGCTGCCGGCCGGCTGGATGGTGCCGAGAATCCAGCGCTTGCGGGCTGTGCGCCCCTCGGGCGCCGGGAGAAACCAGGTGCAGCGGGCGCCATCTTCCAGCGCCTGCAAGGGCCGATCGACCTGCCCCACCGCGATCGCCATCGCCACCCCCGCACCCGTGGCGATGCGGGCCGCGATCAGCTTGGTGCGCATGCCGCCCGAGGAATAGCCCGGCAGCGGCTCCCCCCCCATCGCCTCGATCTCCGGCGTGATCGCCTCCACCACCGGAATATGGGTCGCGTCGGGGTCCCGGCGGGGATCGGCGGTGTAGAGCCCGTCGATATCGGAGAGCAGGATCAGCTGATCCGCCTGCACCATCTCCGCGACCCGCGCGGCCAGCCGGTCATTATCGCCGAAGCGGATCTCGGCGGTGGCCACGCTGTCATTCTCGTTGATGACGGGCACGCAGGACAGGCCGAGCAACGTCGTCAGCGTCGCCCGCGCGTTCAAATACCGCCGGCGATCCTCGCTGTCCTCCAAGGTCAACAACAACTGCGCCGCCGTCAGCCCATGCGCCTGCAACGCCTCCGTCCAGGCCTGCGCCAGCCGAATCTGCCCCACCGCCGCGGCGGCCTGCTTCTCCTCCAGCCGCAATGTCTTGCGCGTGAGCTTCAGCGAGCGCCGCGCCAACGCAATCGCGCCGGACGACACCACAATCACGTCCGTCCCCCGCGCCCGCAACGCCGCAATATCCGCCGCCACCCCATCCAGCCACGCCTTGCGCGGCGCCGCTTTCGCCGCGTCCACCACCAGCGCCGAACCGATCTTCACCACCACCCGGCGGGCGGATGACAGCGCGGGGATCATGCGGCCCTGGCCTTGCGGGCTTCGGTGATGTCGGTCCACACGGCGCCGAGCAACTCGGGCAGCCCGGCGCGGGTGACGCCCGAGATCACATAGACCGGCG
>CAIYPH010000233.1 GCA_903928045.1 uncultured Rhodospirillales bacterium | reverse complement strand
GGATTGAGCCGCTCGCCGCGAGTTCCGAGGAACAGCGGCGATCCGGAGGCGTGATCGGGATGCAGCTTCAGCAGCTCGGCGAGCGCCCGCCGCACCGCCGGCAGCACCGGCACCAGGCGCTGCTTGGACCCTTTGCCCGTCACCCTCAGCGCCCCCTCACCCTTCGGCACGTCTCCCACATTGAGCGCCAGCGCCTCGGCGATGCGCAGCCCGCAGCCGTAGAGCAGGGCGAACCGCGCAATAACGCGGGCCTGGGCGGCGGAGGTGTCGGTCATCTCCGCGATATCGTCGGTCACCTCGCGGGCCTCCGATACCGTCAGCGCCTTGGGCAGCGGCTTCTTCGCCCGGGGGGCGGCGAGCAGCTTCACCTGCGGGTTCGACACGCCATGATGCCGGGCCGCCCAGCGGAAGAAGCTGCGCACCGCCGAGAGGTGGCGGCTGCGAGTCGCGTTGCCCTTACCCTCCCGCGCCTCCCGCGCCAGCCAGGCCCGCAGATCGGCGGCGCGCAATCCCGCCAGCGCCGCCAGATCCGGCTCGGCGCCGAGATGGAAGGTGAGGAAGCCGAGGAAGCCCGCGGTATCGCGCCCATAGGCCTCCACCGTCAGCGGCGAGGCCCGCCGCTCATGGGCGAGCCAGGCCAGGAATTTTTGGCGTGCTTCCTCGGCCAGCACGGAGTCAG
Organism: uncultured Rhodospirillales bacterium; assembly: GCA_903928045.1. The sequence continues at coordinate 8,893 of CAIYPH010000233.1, read as the reverse complement.
GCGATCGTTTGGCCGGATTTTTTCCAGTCGGCGAGGAAGCCTTCCAGGCCTTTGTCGGTCAGCGGATGATTATACAGCATCCGCAGCACGTTGGGCGGCAGGGTCGCCACATGGGCGCCCATCTTGGCGACTTCCAGCAGATGCACGGGATGGCGCACGCTGGCCGCCAGCACCTCGGTGCGCAGCGACGGGTAGTTGCCGTAGATCGTCATGATATCGCCGATCAGGCTCAGCCCGTCCTGCCCGATATCGTCGAGCCGGCCGATGAAGGGGCTCACGAAGGTCGCCCCCGCCTTGGCCGCCAACAGCGCCTGCACGGCGGAGAAGCACAGCGTGACGTTGGTCATCACCCCCTCGCCCGACAGCGTCTTGCAGGCGCGCAGCCCATCCGGCGTCAGCGGCAGCTTGATGGTCACGTTGGAGGCGATCGCCTTCAGCACCGCGGCCTCGCGCATCATCCCCTCATAATCGAGCGCCGCCACCTCCGCACTCACCGGGCCCTCCACGATGCCGCAGATCTCGCGGATCACCTCGATGAAGTTGCGGCCGGATTTCGCCACCAGGCTGGGGTTGGTCGTCACCCCGTCGAGCAGGCCGGAAGCGGCGAGGGATTTGATTTCCGCGGTATCGGCGGTGTCGACAAAGAATTTCATATGACGTGTCCGTCTGAGGTTGGGTCTGTCGCTGGGTCGCGAGTTCGGGCAGACCATACAGGATGCGTGGCATGAACAGGAAGCCGGAGGACGACACCGATCTGCTGGGCACCCCCACGCGCGGCCGCAGGGTGCCCGTGCTGCTGCCTTACCCCTTCGCCGGCCCCTTCGACTACCGGGTGCCGCGCGAGCTGGACCCGCAACCCGGCGACATCGTGCTCGTCCCCCTCAACCGCCGCGAGGAAATCGGCGTGGTGTGGGATGGCGAGGCCGACGGCACGGTCGGCGACAACCGCCTGCGCGCTTTGATCTCCGTCCTCGACGTCCCCCCCATGCGCGAAGACATCCGCAAGCTGGTCGACTGGATCGCCGCCTACACGCTCACCCCCCCGGGCGAGGTGCTCACCATGGCACTCCGCACCAACGCCTTCCGCCCCGAGCCCATCCCCGCCGGCTGGCGCCTCGCCGAAACCCCGCCGGACATCCGCCTCACCGACGCTCGCAGGCGGGTGATCGCCGCCCTCACCCCCGGCGAAACCGTCACCTCCGCCGAACTCGCCCGCCGGTCCGACGCCACCGCCGCCGTCATCCGCGGCCTCGCCGATGCCGGCGTGCTGGAACCCGCCGCCCTCAGCGTGGCGCCCCCCTTCCCGGCGCCCGATCCCGCGCATCCCGGCCCGACCCTCTCGGCCGACCAGGAGACTGCGGCCGCTCGTCTCCGCGAGGCGGTGGCGGCGCGGGAATTCTCCGTCACCCTGCTCGAAGGCGTCACCGGCTCCGGCAAAACCGAGGTCTATCTCGAGGCCATCGCCACCTGCCTGCGCGAAGGCCGGCAGGCGCTGGTGTTGCTGCCGGAAATCGCGCTCTCGTCCCAGTGGCTCGACCGCTTCACCCGCCGCTTCGGGGTGGCGCCGGCGGTGTGGCACTCCGACCTGCCCTCCCGCACCCGCCGCCTTACCTGGCGGGAGGTGGCGGCCGGGAGTGCGCAGGTGGTGGTCGGCGCCCGCTCGGCGCTGTTCCTGCCCTTCCCCGATCTCGGCCTTGTGGTGATCGACGAGGAGCACGAGACCGCATTCAAGCAGGAGGAGGGCATCATCTACCACGCGCGGGACATGGCGATCGTCCGCGCCCGGCTCTGCGCCGCCCCCGCCGTGCTGGTCTCGGCCACGCCGAGCCTGGAGACGGTGGCCAATGTCGAGGCCGGGCGGTTCGGCTACCTGCATCTGCCCGATCGGCACGGCGGCGCGGCTTTGCCCGAGATCGGGCTGATCGATCTGCGGGATCATCCGCCCGAGCGCGGCAGCTTCCTCTCTCCCCCGCTGGTGGCGGAGATCACCGCGACGCTCGAACGTGGCGAGCAGGCGATGTTGTTCCTCAACCGCCGCGGCTATGCGCCGCTCACGTTGTGCCGCGCCTGTGGGCATCGGATGCAGTGTCCGAATTGCACGGCCTGGCTGGTGGAGCATCGTGCGCGGCGGGAGTTGCAGTGCCATCATTGCGGGCATACCGCGCCGATCCCCACTGCCTGCCCGCAATGCAGCGCCGAGCATAGCCTGACCGCGATCGGGCCGGGCATCGAGCGGATCACCGAGGAGGCGCGCCGGCGGTTTCCCGAGGCGCGCGTGCTGGTGATGGCGAGCGATACCATCGCCGGGCCGCATGCGGCCGCCGAGGCAGCGCGGAGCATTGAGGCGCGGGAGGTTGATCTCATCATCGGCACGCAGATCGTCGCCAAGGGGTGGCATTTTCCGCATCTCACGCTGGTGGGTGTGGTGGATGCCGATCTCGGGTTGGCCGGCGGGGATCTGCGGGCGGCGGAGCGGACGGTGCAGTTGCTGCACCAGGTGTCCGGCCGGGCGGGGCGGGCGGAGGCGCCGGGGAAGGTGAAGTTGCAGACCTTCTCGCCGGAGCACCCGGTGATGCAGGCGCTGCTGCAAGGCGATCTGCGCAGCTTCATGGCGCGCGAGGCGGCGCAGCGGCGGCCGGGGAACTGGCCGCCTTTTGGCCGCCTCGCCGCAATCGTGGTCTCGGCCGACAGCGCCGAGGCCGCCGATATCGCGGCGCGCGATCTTGGCCGCGCCGCGCCGTTCGGGGATGGGATCGTGGTGCTCGGCCCGGCGCCGGCGCCGCTCGCCATCCTGCGCGGGCGGCATCGGAGGCGGCTGTTGCTGAAGACGCGGCGGGACGTGGCGGTGCAGCCGCTGCTGCGGGCGTGGCTGGCGGAGGTGCCGGCGAAGGGGAGCGTGAAGATCGACGTGGATGTCGATCCGATCAGCTTCATGTGAGCGCGCATGCGCAAGCCCCCGGCATTGCCCTCAGGCGAAGCGGGTTTTGGGAGGTCCAAAAGTTGCGATTGGTCCAGGCGGCCCCCGGCCCCAGGCGCCAAGCCGCACGAAGCGGCGCGCCAGGCGCGGAATACGGGCGCAGGACGGCCCATGGCCCTGCCCGGCGCGCCACGGCGCGGGTACGGCGATCCATTCCACGTATTCTTCGGGTTCACCGTCGATCGCGTCATCCGCATCCTGAATGGCGCGCAGGACTCCGGCCATCGCCCCGGACAGGGCATTTCCCGGCCGCCGCGTGCCGGCACTGCCCAGCAGGGCAGCCAGCAGCGCGCACAGCATTCCACCAAGAACGGCGGCGATGCCGGGCGCGGCGGCCTGGGGGTGGGACGGCGGGCGGGTCATTGGGTTTTGGTCACTCCTGATTTCCGGTTAGGCAATATATATAACTTTTTGTTAGAGTGCAAGGAAGATTTGCTGATTTAGGCAAAAAAATTTGCAAGGCGCCGCCGGAAGGGGGATCGCGGGGACCCGGGCCGAAGGCCACGAACATCCGCGATGCCCATTGAACCCATTCCTGCGCGTGGCTGGATCGATGGGCGTTCGGCTGGGGTGGCGTGATCGGGCGGGCGGGGTGCGTAGAAAGCGAAACAATCCTCCCTTCCCGGCCGATGCCAAGCTAACCCGATCGGAGGTCGAACAGCAACGGCTTCCCCTGCCTGGTCGTCAGGCGCGTGCATTATCGCTCATAAGATTGACCATTAACGTTACAATACCTTAGTATAACTTCTGTCACGTTGGTGACCTGCCCGTGGCGGGAGGACAACACATGATCCAGCCCTATGCGTTGACGCCGGTTACCCCACTCCCTGGCTTGGCGGCAACGTTTACGACGTTGAGCGACGGCAGGGTGATCGAGGTCTGGGAGGGAGCCGACTTCCATAGCGTTTCGGCGCAGTTCTACCATCTCGACGGCAGCGCCGACGGCGCGGCGTTCACCCTCATCTCGGGCAATGATGGCGTCTCCAAGCCGTTCGTTGCCGCCACCGGCAGCGGCGGGTTCATCGTCGCGTATAGCGGCATCACGCCCGATTATTCCACCACTTACGCCGCCACCGCGGTGTTCGACGGCAGCGGCACTGCGGCAGTCAGCACCTCCTCGTTGCAGTCGGCGAACACGTCGGTGCTATCGATCGCGGCCGACCAGGCGACCGGCCAGACGGTGATGATCGCGACCGTCACGGGCACAAAGGAGGTCGTCTTCGGCAACATCAACGGCACGGAGGGTCCGGCCACGCCGCTGCAGCCCGTGCCATCGCCGCTCGGCGGGTTCCAGACCCCATATCCGGGTGCATCGGTCGTCGAACTCGCCGGCGGCAACTATGCGGTTTCTTTTCCCATGTTCGACCGCTCGGCTGACCAGCAGACGACTTCTTTCGAGGATTGGGTCGACATCTACAAGGCGGACGGCAGTTTCTGGAAGTCCGTGGAGGCGTACCACGGAGACGATCACGTGAACGGGGGGCTGCCACAGATCGCCGCCCTGAAGGATGGCGGTTTCGCCGTCACCTACCAGTTCTCGACCAATGCCGGTGTCAATGTCTTCAACGCCGACGGGTCGTCGCGCCTCGCGCAACCGATCGTGCTCAGCAACGCGCAACGCCCCTTCATCGCCGGCCTGACCAACGGTCTGTTCGCGGTGGAGTGGGGCGACGCTTCCACGCCGGCCGGTGTCCATCAGCAGGTCTACAACCCTGACGGCACGCCCTACGGCTCGCCCTAAACGGTGTATGCCGGTTTCAACCAAAACGCGAGCACAGGGTTCGGCGGCGGCGGGGTCTATGCGCTGCCCAATGGCGAGTTCATCGACACCTTCATCGGGGACACCACAGCGGGCGGCCGGCTGCAAATCACCTACGGCACCCAATCGGCGGCTTTGCCACTCGCGGTTCCCCAGGTCGCCGGCAGCATCGATTTCGGCATCGTGCACGTCCATGACGGCGCGACGGATGCGGTGACGACGAACCTCGCCGTCACCAACGCCAATGGCGACCCGACATCGGCCTTGCTGGTCGGCGGCCCCGGCGCCATCAGCGGCGCGGGCTTCACGGCCTCCGGCGATCTCGGTTCCGGCCTGGCCAGCGGGCAGAGCGGCAGCCTTACCTACACCCTCTCCACCGCCCAGGCCGGCGTCTTCACCGGCTCCGCCGCGCTGGCCCTGGCCAGCCGCGATCCCAAGTTCGCGGACACGCCCCTGGCCGCCGACCCGGTGACGCTGAGCGGTACCGTCAACAACTACGCCGCCGTGCAGATCATCCCAGCATCGGGGAACTGGACGAGCTATGTGACCCCGACGGGATTCCCGCATACCCATACCCTCGACCTCGGGACGTTCCTGATCGGCGCGGCGGCGCCCGCCACGCATCTCGTGGTGTCCAATGCCGCTTCGGGACCGACCGATCTGCTGGGCGGGCGTTTCACTGTCGCGGACGTCACGGGTTTCTCCAATTCCGGGCTGGGCGATGTGAGCGGCCTGATCGCCAGCACGATTGACAGCGCGCCGGTGATTACGCCGCAGACCGGGCAGGGCGGCACGTTTGTCGAGGAGGTGACGTTTCACGGCACCGGCAGCAATACGAGCGGATTCAGCCAGAGCCTTGCGGACGAGACCGTCACCATCACCGCGCTGATCGCCTATTCCCTGACCACGGGGGGCGATAAGATCGCGGCGGGGAATTCGAATGACCTGATCATCACCACCGCGGATGCGCTCAATGCCGGTGACCGGATCGACGGCGGGGGCGGTGTCAACACGCTGCAATTGAGCGGCGGCGGGACATTCCACATCGGAGGGCAGAAGCAATTCACCCATATCCAGATGGTGACGGCGCAGGAGGGGCGGTCCTCCTATGCGCCGGCAAGCGGGCCACCGACAGTTTCGACGTTGCAGACCGTGACGTTGACCTCCGGTATCAACATCACCCTCAATGTGTTGCCGGCCGCGGCTGACCCCGGCAACCCCTTCACGCCCGGGATCATTGTGAGAGGTGCCGACGACAGTTCATTGATCAATCTCGCGAGTGGAAACGACATCGTCTATCTCGGGAGCAGCCATGAAACGGTGATCGCGCATGGCGGCGTTGATACGTTCCGTGTCACCGCCGCGACGATCGGCGCCACCATGGACGGCGGCAGTGGCGGCTCGCGGCTCGTCGTGACCGGCGGCGGCACGATGGCGATGGGCGGCAACATCAACAACATCGCGACCGTCCTCCTGGAGGCCGGCGGCGCACCCTATGCCTTCACGGCGAATGGGATCGCCAATCTGAACATCGCCGGCAGCGCCAATAGCGACACCATTACCGTGGGGGCGCCGAGCCAGGTCGTTTCGGCCGGGTTCGGCGATGACAGGATTCTGGCGAGCGCGGCCAATGCCGGCGCGCGCATCGATGGCGGCACCGGTGCCAACACGCTGGAAATCACCACCGGCGGCACCGTCACGCTGAACCCGGCGACCAGGAACGTCACCGTTGTGCTGGATGCGGCGACCAATCTGACGCTCAACGGCATGCGGTTCCTGACGGCCATCGGCAGTGGTGGCCAGGACGTTATTCGGGCGGGCGGGAATGATCAGGTGCTGTCGGGCCGGGCGGGCAGCGACACGTTGGATGGGCGCGGTTTTGCGGTGACTTTCCGGGATATTTCCGCGGCGTTGTCGGGCGACACCATCATTGGCCTGCTCGGCAGCCACGGCATCGACGCGACCGATCTCGATCCATCCACCGCGCATGCGAGTTGGCTGCAAGGCGCCGGCCAGGGCCTGCTCAGCCTGACCGATGCCCACGGCCACGGGGCGGCCATCACGCTGGTGGGGACGTTTGCGGCGAACCATTTTTACGCGCACCCGGATGGGGTAGCCGGCACGACGATCACCTATAACTGACGTGCGGCCGCATTGCCCGAAGGCCGGTGCTTCAGCCGCGAGCAGTGATGGGTTGCAAGGGGCCACGGCCCCTTGCCCGGCTTGCTTCTCCCTGCTCAGCCGCCCCGGGCGATGGACCAGCCGAGTTCGGCGAGGGGGCGGGCTTTGAGGCCCATCTCCACCGCATCGGCCGAGGCCGCCGTGCCGTCGATGGCGCGTTTGGCGATGCCTTGCATGATGGCGGCGAGGCGGAAGAGGCCGAAGGCGATGTAGTAGGTCCAGTCGGGGATTGAGGTGCGGCCGGTGCGTTGGCAGTAGCGGGCGACGTAGTCGGCTTCGGTGGGGAGGCCGTGGGTGGCGAGATCGGTGCCGGCGAGGCCGCGGAAGAGGGTGGGGGGGATGCGCCAGGCCATGCAGTGATAGGCGAAATCGGCGATGGGGTCTCCGAGGGTGGAGAGTTCCCAGTCGAGCAGGGCGACGGCGTGGGGTTGGGTGGGGTGGAGGAGGAGGTTGTCCATGCGGTAGTCGCCGTGGACGATGGCGACGCGGTCTTCGGGGGCGGGGTAGGCGGAGAGCCAGTCGATGAGGGCGTTCATGGCGGGGATGGTTTCGGTTTCGGAGGCGCGGTACTGCTTGGTCCAGCGGGAGATCTGGCGGGCCATGTAGTTTCCGGGGCGGCCGAAATCGGCGAGGCCGACGGAGTCGACGTTGACGGAGTGCAGCGCGGCGATGGTGGCGTTCATGGAATCGAAGATCGCCGCGCGGTCGGGGGGCGAGACGTTGGGGAGGCGGGCGTCCATGAAGACGCGGCCGGGGACGTAGCCCATGACGAAGAAGACGCTGCCGATGACGGAGTCGTCCTCGCAGAGGGCGAGGATCGGCGGGACGGGGACCGCGCTGCCCTGGAGGGCCTGCATGACGCGGAATTCGCGTTCGACGGCGTGGGCGCTGGGGAGCAGCGGCCCGGGCGGCTTGCGGCGCAGCACGTAGTCGCCGGAGGGGGCGGAGAGGCGGTAGGTGGGGTTGGACTGGCCGCCGGCGAAGCGGGTGGCGGCGAGGGGGCCGCGGAAGCCGGGGACCTCTCGTGCGAACCACGCCGTCAGTTGTTCCATCGCGATTTCTTCGGACATTGGACCCCCTGTCTGTGGGGGAGTTTCGGCTAGTCCGGCCTTGCGATCAACAGCAGGAAGGAGGCGCTTCTTTTAGAAAAAAGAAGCAAAAACTTTTTTATCCATTGGCTTCGCGCTCGCCGTGGAGAGCGCGAAGCCAAACGGATAAAAGTTTTTTGCTCCTTTTTTTCAAAAAAGGAGAACTTCCTTGCTTGCTCACCCCCGCCCGGCGATGGCCTTGCGGAGGAGGCGGGAGATCTGGTCGATGATGGCGACGGTGACGAGCACCATGAGGATGAGGAAGGAGACCTGCTGCCATTCGAGCACGCGGATCATTTCGGAGAGGTGCACGCCGATGCCGCCGGCGCCGACGATGCCGATGATGGTGGCGGAGCGGGTGTTGGATTCGATGTAGTAGAGGATCTGGCTGGCGAAGACGGGCAGGACCTGGGGGACGATGCCGAAGCGGATGGCGGCGGCGCGGCTGCCGCCGGAGGCGGTGACGCCTTCGACGGGGCGGCGGTCGGCGGTTTCGATGGCTTCGCTCATGAGTTTGGCGAGGGCGCAGATGTCGGAGCTGGCGATGGCCAGCGCGCCGGCGAAGGGGCCGAGGCCGACGACGTTGATCCAGATGAGGGCCCAGATCAGGGTATCGACGCTGCGCACGGTATCGAGCAGGCGGCGGGCGAAGAAGTGGACGATGCGGTTGGCGACGATGTTGCGGGCTGCGAGGAAGCCGAGGGGGATGGCGAAGACGGCGGCGGTCATGGTGCCGAGGAAGGCGATGGCGAGGGTCTGGCCGAGGGCGTCGAGGTAGATGAGGAAGCGGCTCCAGGTCTCGGGGTTGGGCGGGAGCATGAGGGCGACGATGTCACCGAGGCGGGCGAGGCCGGGGATGAAGCGGTCGAAGCTGATGCCGAGGATGGG
>CAIYPH010000232.1 GCA_903928045.1 uncultured Rhodospirillales bacterium | reverse complement strand
TGAGGCATTGACGGCGAAGGTCTCGCCAGAAGGACGACGCATAGAACGCGGCGCTGTCGGGGTGGGGCATGGCGTTCGCGCCGACGGCGGGAGGGTGCGGCTCTCGCGGGGCCTGGGCGACGCCGGTGCGGTGCGTCGACCCATTGGTGATCAGTGTCAGGATGGTAGTCCATCCGAGATTTACCGGGGAGCGCAGAGACGTAGCGTTGATCAACTATTTTTCGAACGCGCTGGCGCCGCGATGGTCCTGGGGTTTGGCGCGCCGGAACACGGAATGACCCTGCTCAAACGCTACACTCCCGCGCATTTGACCATCGCGACGTGTTTGCTGGGTTCGAAAAGTCATGCCGCAAGTCCAGTCCGGCCGAGCCCATAATGTCCAGCGAGCACGCCGAGGGAGGCCAGCAGCACCCCCTGGCTCTGGTTCGGAGCCAACGGGCGGCCACCCCAGCCTTGGCGCAGGGCCCACTCCCGGACGGAGCACTCGCAGCCCACGACATGCCAGACGCAGCTGCCGGCGATGCTGTCGCTGCCACCCAACGCCGCCATGGCGGCGGCCACCTTGCGGCGGGAGGCATGGTTCTGCTCGGTGATGGTATCGCCGTTGCCACCGGGAATGCGGATCAGCGGCATCGACCGCAGCGTGTCGAGCGCGGCGGCCCGGAACTGCCGACGGAACAGCACGCCGGCGTCATGCATCTCGGGCGTGATGGTGCCGTTGGTCAGCATCACACCCAGCGTGTCGAAGGCACGATGGTGGCTGACCGTCGTGCCGCTGTCCGGATCGACGTCGAGCCTGGCGGCCTCGAAGCCGCCGTGCTGCTTGCGCCATGCGGTGGGCTTCGAGAGATCGTCGGCGGGCTGCGCGGTGGTCTTGCGCCTGCGCTTAACGGCCATGGTTCGATCCTCCATTGCGTGGGCCCCAGCGGCGCACGGCTTCGTTGGTGACGGCCTGGCGGAGCCAGGGGTCGGTGATGTCATCGAGGGCAAGGGAGACCACCCCCTGGTCGCGCCAGACGCGCCGACGCAGGGCCTCCATCTCGGGGCTGGTGGCGGGGCTACGCGTGCCGCGGTCGAGGCTGCTACGGGGTGGGCGGGGTGCACCGGGCAGGGTCATGGACCTGCCACCCGGCTGACTTCAAGCCGAACTCGGAACGAATTGAACGATTGACCCCGTAGAACCCCAGGACCTCCTAGGAGTAGAGAGAATAATTCAATAATTATAATTATAATACTATATCTCTCCATGGTACCCCAGCATGTGTATATGTTCGCGTGCGCGCGAAAAATTTGAATTATTGAATTGCGCGCGTAAGCCGGCCTCGGTCCTGGCTTGCGGCGCATTTTACGGCTCAATCGTCGTGTATGCGTCATGAATTCACCATCCGGCTGGCGGCGCGTTCCGGCGTGGCGGCGGCGATGTAGTAGGTCGTGCTCTTGGTCCCTCCAGCCTCGATCTGCGCCATGACCAAGCCGCTCTCGGTGAGGGAGGCCAGGATCTCCTCGCGCTCTCGGCGCGAGAGGAACTGGGTCTTGCGGACGAGGTCGGAGCGCGACAGGCGCCGCCCAGCGCGGATGACCTCGAGCATCTTCTTGTGGCGGGCCTCGACCTCGTTGTCAGCGACGCGCCGGTCTGCCTCGCGAAGCAAGGTGCCGATGCAGTGCTCCACCAAGCCGGCGGCCCAGATCACGTCCCTGGCGTCGGTGACAGGTGCAGCCGGATTGCGGCTGATCGCGGCCAGCATGGCGAGCTTCGCGGTGTTCTCGGCGTAGCGGCCGAACATGGCCGTGGCGTAGGTGCCTCGGTTGCTGCGCAGTAGCTCCGTGGCCTCCCGGCGCACCGCCGCCATAGCGGCATCGGCGGCCGGCGCCAAAGGCACCGTGTAGGGCTTGATGGGCGTCGTGGCGTCCATGCTATCGGCGATGTTGCCACCATGATCATGGCCTGGCACGCCGGCGGCAATCGCTTGGAGACTGGCGACGAGCTCCGCCGGTGGGTCGATCATGAGGGGGTTATCGGTGCGCTCTGGGTAGTCATCGTCGGTCAGGAACACCAGGAAGCGGGCGAGCGACCCGTCTGCGAGTGCCCCGCCCTCCAGCGCCGCCCAGAATGGCGCCGGCACGGTGACGCCCCACACGCAGGCACAGGGCTGCTGGATGGTTTTGCGCGGACGTTCCTTCTGATCCGCATACTCGGAGCCGATGTAGGG
>CAIYPH010000231.1 GCA_903928045.1 uncultured Rhodospirillales bacterium | reverse complement strand
CCGCACCCAACCTATGGATCATGGCAGCTGCCGGATTGGGACCGTATCAACAAGCAACACAATAAGAGCGAAGTTTTTTGCTCCTTTTTTTCCAAAAAAGGAGAACTTCCTTACCTTCGGCGCTAGACGCCAGCCGGGTAATCAATTCTTCATCATTCTCCGGGACAGTCTGAGCGGTCACAAAAGGTGCCGCGATGTCCGAAGTCATGCTTGCGCCGGAGCGCCGGGTTGCCGCGCCCTCCGGGATTGATCGCCTGCTCGCCGCGCTGTCGGCGCATCGGGCCGGGAAGCTCGGGGAGGCTGAGGCGGGATATCGCGGCGTGTTGGCGGAGGACCCGTCGGACCCGTCAGCGTTGCGGCTGCTGGGGCTGCTGCTCCTCGGGACGCGGCGCGCGGAAGAGGCGGGCGGAGTATTGCGGGCCGCGGTTGCCGCCAATCCTGACGATGCCGACACGCATACAGCGCTTGCGGACGCACTGGCCGGTTCCGGCGCGATGGCGGCCGCGATCGCCGTCTATCGCGCGGTTCTCACGCGCTGGCCGGCGCAGGTGGCGGCGCGGGTCAATCTCGCCAATGCGCTGCTGGCGCGGGGCGACGCGACGGGCGCGGTGGCCGAATGCCGGCTCGCGCTGGTCTCGGCGCCGCGATTGCTGGAAGCGCATATCACCATGGGCGCCGGGCTACTGGCGGCGGGGCGGACGGTCGAGGCGATCGGGGCCTATCGCGCCGCGGTGGGGATCGATGGCGGATCGGCCCGGGCCCTGACCGGCTATGCCAACGCGCTGCTGCATGACCGGCGCGGAGTGGATGCGCTGGAGGCCGCGATGCGCGCCTGCTCGGCCGCCGATGACGCGGAGGCCTGGTTCGTGCGCGGGGCGGCGGAGCGGGCCTTGCGGCAATTCCCCGCCGCTTTGCAATCGCTGGAGCGCGCGGTGGCACTGGCGCCGGCGCATGCTTCGGCCTGGCTGGCGCTGGGCAATACCCGCGCCGATCTCGATGATCTCGCCGGCGCCGAATCGGCCATCTGCCACGCCGCCGCGATCGCGCCTGGGATGGTGGAGGCCTTCACGAGCCTGGGTTTCGTGCTGGAGGCCCAAGGCCGGCCCTTGGACGCGATCGCGGCCTGCGACCGGGCGATCGCGCTGCGGCCGGATTTTGCCCGCGCCTACTGGAACCGCGCGAGCGCGCGATTGCTGACCGGGGATCTGCCGGGGGGCTTCGCGGATTATGAGTGGCGCCGGCGGGACCTGATGTTCGCCCGCGATTTCACGGCGCCCGCCAGCCCGGAATGGCGCGGCGAGGCGCTGGCCGGGCGGCGCCTGCTGGTGATCGCCGAGCAGGGGTTCGGCGACGCGATCCAGTTCGCCCGTTTTCTGCCGCTGCTGTCCGAGCGGGGCGCGCGGGTGACGCTGGCCTGCGCTGCGCCGCTGGTGCCGCTGTTCGCGGGTATGCCGGGGGTGGAGGCGGTGGTGCCGCGCGAGGCGCTGCCGCCGCATGACCTGTTCGTATTCCAGATGAGCCTGCCGCTGTTGCTTGGCACCACGCTCGACAGCATTCCCGCCGCCGCCGGCTACCTGACGGCCGACCCGGAGCGCGCGCCGCTGCGCCCCGCCGGGGGTGGAGCGCGGCGGGTCGGGCTGGCCTGGGCGGGAAATCCGGCGCACCGCAACGATGCGCGGCGCTCGTTGCCCACCGAGGCGCTGGCGCCGCTGGCGGGGGTGGCCGGGATCGAGTGGGTTAACCTGCAGATCGATGCCCGCGGGACCGAGCTGGCGCTGATGCACAAGCTGCCGGCGCCACCGCGCCGCGTGGCGGATTTCGCCGATACCGCCGCGCTGATCGATACGCTCGACCTGGTGATATCTGCCGACACCGCGGTGGCGCATCTCGCGGGGGCGCTGGGCAAGGAGGTGTGGGTCCTGCTGCCCCACGCGCCGGATTGGCGCTGGATGCTGGGGCGGGCGGATTCGCCGTGGTACGCGCGCGCGCGGCTGTTCCGCCAGGAGCGGCCGGGGGCTTGGGACGGGGTGGTCGCCGCAGTGGCCGCGGCGCTGGGCGGGACGGACGCGAGCGCCTAATCTCCCCGCGCGCCATGGTGGCGCCGGGGGATGCGATGGCGCGACAGGCGGCGGTGCTGGTAGTCGCGCTGCTCTTGGCGTGGCCGGCGCTGGTGAACGGCTACCCCATCGTGTTCAGCGATACCCACGCCTTCCTGGTGCAGGCCGGCGAACCGCGGATGGTGTGGGACAAGCCCTGGGCCTATGGGCCGTTCCTGCTGGCGCTGCATGGGAACACCACGCTGTGGCTGCCGCTTGCGGGGCAGGCGCTGATCCTGTCGCATGTGCTGTGGCTGCTGGCCGCCAGTCTCGGGCAGGCGACGCCGCTGCGCCATGTGCTGCTCGGGGGCGCGCTGGCCGTGGGGTCGGCGGCACCGTGGGTTGCCTCGCTGCTGATGCCCGACATGTTCGCGCCGGTGGTGGTGTTGGGGCTCTATCTGCTCGCCTTCCCCGGCGGGGTTGGCCGATGGCAGCTTGGGTGGATCGCCGGGCTGGTGGCGTGCGCGATTGCGTTTCACCTCAGCCATCTCGTGCTCGCCGCCGCCTGCCTCGCCGTGATCCTCGTGCTGCGCGGACGCATGCGGGCCTTCGTACCGTTCGGTGTTGCCGTGTGCGTGCTGCTGGCGAGCAATGTCGTGGGGTATGGGCGGTTCGCGCTGTCGCCGTACGGCGTGGTCTTCGCGCTGGCGCGGCTGAGCGCGGACGGCAATGTCGCGCCGGTGCTGGCGCGGCGCTGCCCAGCGGTGGGGTGGCATATGTGTGCGTGGCGGGGCCGGTTGCCGGCCGATTCCAACGTGTTTCTGTGGGATGGCGCAGGGCCGGTGTGGACAGCGCCGGGTGGGCCGGCAGGCTTGGCGCCGGAAGCGGCGGCTATCGTCGCGGCGGCGATCGGCGATGATCCGCTCGGGATCGCTCGATCCGTGCTGGCGAACGGGTTTCGCCAGATCGGCCGGGTCGGGCTTGGTGATACGTTGCGGCCAGATTGGCTGGAGGGCTCGATCACCGGCAGTCTGGGCGCCTATTTTCCGGCACAGGAACTGGCGCGGTTCCGGGCGGGATTGCAGGCGCGCGGCGGTTTGGCGGGTGTTGCGGCGCCTTTCAACGCGCCGCACGCCGCGCTGCTGATCCTCGCCGCGCTGGCCGCCCCCCTGGTGCCGCGCCGCTTATGGCCGCTCGGCGCCCTGGTGGTGGTCGGCGTGGTGGCGAATGCCTTCGCCACCGGCGCCTTGTCCGGCGTGTTCGACCGCTATCAGGCGCGGATCGCCTGGCTGGTGCTGCTGCCGCCGGCTTTGGCCCTGCTCAGATGGGTGCCAGCACCTCGACCTCGGCCGGGGACTTGCGGACGAGCTGCTCATAGTCATTGAGCAGGGTCTCGGTGATGGTGCTCGGGGTGAAATTGTAGGGGCCGATCTGGCGCACCGGGGTGACCTCGGCGGCGGTGCCGGCGAGGAAGACCTCGGTCGCGCGGGCCATTTCCTCGGGCATGATGGCGCGCTCGATCACCTTCATCTGGTGGCGCTTGGCGATCGACATCACGGTGCGGCGGGTGATGCCGTCGAGGAAGCAGTCGGGCGTCGGGGTGTGGATTTCGCCGTCCATCACGAAGAAGGCGTTGGCGCCGGTGGCCTCCGAGATCTGGCCGCGCCAGTCGAGCATCAGGGCATCGTTGAAGCCCTTGGCCTCGGCGGCGTGCTTGGAGAGGGTGCCGATCATGTAAAGCCCGGTCGCCTTGGAGGCGGTCGGCGCGGTTTGCGGGTGGGGGCGGCGCCATTCCGCGATGTCGAGGCGGATGCCGGCCATTTTGTCGGCGCCGAAATAGGCGCCCCAGGGCCAGGTGGCGATCGCCAGATGGATCTTGGTGTGCTGCGCCGAGACCGCCAGCATTTCGCTGCCGCGCCAGGCGATGGGGCGGATATAGGCGTCCTCCAGCCCATTGGCCTTGACCACCGCGATGCAGGCGGCGTCGATCTCGTCGGCGGTCCAGGGGATCTCGAAGCCGAGGATGCGGCCGGAGGCGAGCAGGCGCTCGGTGTGGGCGCGCAGCTTGAAGATGTTGCCGCTATAGGCCCGTTCGCCTTCGAACACGCCGCTGGCATAGTGCAGACCATGGGTGAGCACGTGCAGCTTGGCGTCCCGCCAGGGGACCATGACACCGTCAAACCAGATCTGGCCGTCACGGTCATCGAAAGGAACAAGCGCCATGGTCAGTTTCCTCGCAAGATTGTTGCTCTATGGGGCATAGAGTTATAATGCTGCGCCTTCTACGTCAACATTCCTGCCGTAATTTCCCGTCATGCCTGCCATGCCCCGATGCATTAGGATAGTCTTCGACTCCAATGCCGAAAGCCGTGTGACCATGTCCGATCAAAAGCCTGCCGGGGCGAACCTGCTGTTTCTGCGCGAGGGCGAAATCCGCGCCGCGCAGGACCTGCTGTTTTTCGCCTACCGCGATTTCACCAACGCCGCCGACGTTATCCTTGATGAGCTGGGGCTTGGCCGCGCGCATCATCGGGTGCTGCATTTCGTCGGCCGCAACGCCGGCATGTCCGTGGGCGACCTGCTGTCGATCCTCAACATCACCAAGCAGAGCCTCGCCCGCGTGCTCGGGGCGCTGATCGACGATGGTTACATCGCGCAGACCCAGGGCCGCGCCGATCGCCGGCAGCGGCTGCTGACGCTGACCGCCAAGGGGCAGGACCTCGAACGCCGGCTGTTCGAGCGCCAGCGCGAGCGGCTGGTGAAATCCTACCGCGAGGCGGGCAGCGGCGCCGTGGAGGGGTTCCGCAAGGTGATGCGCGGGATCATGAACGAGGAGGCGCGCGCCTATGTCGACCGCACCGAGGCCTGGCGCGATCCGCCGGGGCGGCAGGGGTAGCGGACATGGCCGAGGACGCGATGATCCTGGTGGTGGAGGACGACCCGCGCCTGCGCGCGCTGCTGCAACGCTATCTCGGCGAAAACGGGTTTCGCGTCAGCACCGCCGAACATGCCGCCGAGGCGCGCGATCGGCTGCGCTATTTGCAGCCGGACCTGATGGTGCTGGACGTGATGATGCCCGGCGAATCCGGCCTCTCGCTGACCGAATCGCTGCGGCGCGAGAAATCCGACGTGCCGATCCTGCTGCTGACCGCGCGGGGCGCGCCGGAGGACCGGATCGCCGGGTTCGAGGCGGGGGCGGATGATTATCTGGCCAAGCCGTTCGAGGCCAAGGAGTTGCTGCTGCGCATCCGCGCGCTGCTGCGCCGTGTCACCGCTCCGGCGCCGGCCCGCGGGCCGGCGGAGGCCGGGCCGGTGCAGCTTGGCGCCCTGGCGTTCGATCCGGCGCGGGGTGAATTGCGCGGGCCGGCCGGCGTGGTGCGGCTGACCGGCGGCGAGGCCGCCTTGCTGGCGGCGCTGGCGCGGCGGCCCAATGAGATCCTCACCCGCGAGGATATCGCCGAGGCGCTCGACATGGACGACGCCGGGGAGCGGGCGATCGACGTGCAGGTGACCCGGCTGCGCCGCAAGGTGGAGGCCGATCCGCGCGAGCCGCGCTTCCTGCACACCGCGCGAGGCAAGGGCTACATCCTGAAGCCGGGGGTGTAGGCATGCCGCCGCTGCTCAAGCGCATGCTGCCGCGGACGCTGTTCGGGCGCACGCTGCTGATCGTGCTGATTCCGCTGCTGGTGGTGCAGGCAGTGGCGTTCCAGATTTTCTACGGGGTGCATCTCAACCTGGTCTCCCGGCGGCTGTCGGCCGCGATGGTTGGCGAGATCGCCACCACGGTGGCGCTTATCGAGCAGGCGCCGGACCAGGCGGGACGGGATTGGGCGGTGCGCAATTCCTGGGAGCGCTTCGAAATCCGCATGGAATTGCAGCCGCCGGGCCCGTTGCCGCCGCCGGTGCGGGCGGGATTGCTGAGCCCGCGCAGCGGCGGGTTTTCCGCCGGGCTGCGCGATAAATTGCAGCTGCCGCTCTCGATCGATTGGGAGAGTGACCCGCAATCGGTGCTGGTGACGATCAAGCTGCGGGATAGCAATCTGCACATCGAGGCCCCGCGCAAGCGGCTGTTCGCGGCGACGCTCGAGTTGTTCCTGTTGTGGCTGCTGGGGTCCTCCCTGCTGATGTTCGGGCTCGCCACGCTGTTCGTGCGCAACCAGGTGCGCTCGATCCGCAAGCTCGCCGATGCGGCCGAGGCCTTCGGGCTGGGCCGCGATGTTGGTGCGATCAAGCCCGAAGGGGCGGCGGAGGTGCGCCGGGCGGCGCTGGCCTTCAACCGCATGCAGGAGCGGGTGACGCGGTTTCTCCAGCAGCGCACAGAGATGCTGGCAGGGGTGTCGCACGACCTGCGCACGCCGCTCACGCGGTTGCGACTGGCGCTCGCGATGATGCCGGCCGACGAAGCGGTGCAGCGCGATGTCGCGGACATGACCGGCGATGTCGCGGAGATGGAGCGGCTGATCGAGGCCTATCTCGCCTTTGCCCGTGGCGAGGGGCACGAGCAGGCGCAGTTGATCGATCTCGCGGTGCTGCTGGGTGACGTCGCCGCCGCCACGCGGCGCGGGGGGGCGGATATCACGCTGGCGGCCGATAGCGATCTCGTCATCAAGCTGCGGCCGGATGCGATGCGCCGGGCCATCACCAATCTGGTCGACAATGCCGCCCGGCATGGCCGCCACATCGCGCTGGCGGCGCGCCGGAGCGGCGAGCGGTTGGTGCATGTGACGATCGACGATGACGGGCCGGGCATTCCGGCCGAACGGCGGGAGGCGGTGTTCAAACCTTTCGAATCCCAGGCGGCCGGGGGAACCGGACTCGGGCTCGCCATCGCGCGGGATATCGTGCGGGCGCATGGCGGGGAAATCACGCTGGAGGATGGGCCGCTCGGGGGGGTGCGGGCGCGGATTCAGGTGCCGGTTTGAAGTTCAGCTGCCGCCGATGCGTTCCAGGGCGGCGATGACGTGGAAGACCGAGACGCTCCAGGGGCGGGCATGGACCCAGCCCTCGCCGTGGTGCTGACGGCCGAGCACGCAATCATACGGCAGGCCGAACAGCGCGGCGAGATGGCGGAAGCACCAGTTCACCCAGCCGTCCATCAGCAGTTCAAGCACCTGGGTCTCCGGACGGGCGAAGACCATGTTGGTCAGCCCCGCGCCGTGCGGAGCCACGATCATATCGGCATGAGCGAACAGGGCGATCTGATCGGCCAGTGGCAGGGTTTCCAGCCGCACCGGCACGAAGCCGCGGGGGAGCAGTGCTGCGATCAGCTCCTCCTCATTGGCGAGGGGCCGCTGGTCGGAGCCGCGGCGATCGATGTAGAGGCGCC
Organism: uncultured Rhodospirillales bacterium; assembly: GCA_903928045.1. The sequence continues at coordinate 2,088 of CAIYPH010000231.1, read as the reverse complement.
GCGGCCAGGCTTCGTCGCGCCGTGGTGCGGCATCGCGCATGGCGCGGAAGAAGGGCACGATGCAGGGATGCGGGCGATGATATCCGGTCACGCTCCAGGGGGACACCGCCTCACGGACGCGGAGGGTTTCGGAGGGGGCGACGAAGCGGATATCGAGCGCGGCCGGGATACCCGCAAAAACGAGGCTGGCCTGGTGAAACTCCGCCCGCGGCATCGGAATGAGAATACGGCCGATCGTGCGTGTCGCGTCACTGGCGCCAGCGAGGCGGGCGAGGCATTCGAGCATCCAGTGGTAGTAGTTGCGATGGCCGCCGACTAGGAGGTTGATCCAGGGTCCATCGACCGAGATGGGGTCGGCGGCGAGGAGATGCAGGCCATCTGGTCGTTCCTCATAGGAATTTTGCGCCGGGTCGGTCTGTTGCAGCGTGTCGGCCACCACGTCGGTTCCGAGACAGGCGATGCCGGCGTCGGAGTGGAGGAGCACGTCGCGGAAGATGCACTCCCAGGGCGTGGCGCTGTCGTAGTGCGGTGCGTCCCACGCCGCGTCTTCCGGCTCGCAGCGGACGTGCATGCGCGCGAACATGCTGCGGCCGATCGGCAATTCCGGAAGCGCGACACGGATGGACTCGCCGGTGACCCGCCCGGCCACATCGGTGGTTTCGCCCCGCGCCGCCGCGTCGAGCATATCGATCAGCGGGCGGCGGCGGAACGGCGCCATGGCGGGCGGCGCGCTCAGGCGGTGCGGTCGCCGCCCCCGTGCAGCGCCGCCTGGGCGGCGGCGAGGCGGGCTACCGGCACGCGGTAGGGGCTGCACGAGACGTAATCGAGCCCCACCTGCTCACAGAAGGCGATCGAGGCGGGGTCACCGCCATGCTCGCCGCAAATGCCGAGCTTGAGGTTCGGCTTGGTCGCGCGGCCCTTCTCGACGGCGATGCGGATCATGGCGCCGACGCCCTCGACGTCGATGGAGACGAAGGGGTCCTTCTCGAGGATGCCCTGGTCGACATAGAAGGGCAGGAACTTGCCGGCGTCATCGCGCGAGAGGCCGAAGACGGTCTGCGTCAGATCGTTGGTGCCGAAGCTGAAGAAATCCGCGGCCTCGGCGATGCGGTCCGCGGTGATGGCGGCGCGGGGGAGCTCGATCATGGTGCCGACGCTGTATTCGATGGTCATGCCGGCTTCCGCGAACACCTCGGCGGCGACTTTCTCCACCTGGGCGCGGGTGATCTCAAGCTCCTTCTTCACGCCGACCAGCGGGATCATGATTTCCGGCACCGGCGCGTTGCCGGTTTCGCGGGCGATGGCGATGGCGCCCTCGAAGATGGCGCGGGCCTGCATTTCGTAGATCTCGGGGTAGGTGACGCCGAGGCGGCAGCCGCGGTGGCCGAGCATCGGGTTGGCCTCGGCGAGTTCCGCGGCGCGGCGGCGCATGCTGTCGATATCGCTGCCAAGTGCTGCGGCAACGTCGGCAAGCTCGGCATCGGCATGAGGGAGGAACTCGTGCAGCGGCGGGTCGAGCAGGCGGATGGTGATGGGCAGCCCGGCCATGATGCGGAAAAGGTCGGAGAAGTCCTTGCGCTGGAAGGGCAGCAGACGGGCGAGTGCGACGCGGCGGCCGCGCTCGTCGGACGACATGATCATCTGCCGCACTGCGCCGATGCGCTCGGGGTCGAAGAACATGTGCTCGGTGCGGCACAGGCCGATGCCCTCGGCGCCGAACTTGCGGGCGGTCTCGGCATCGAGCGGGGTTTCCGCGTTGGTGCGCACCTTGAGGCGGCGGGTCTCGTCGGCCCACCCCATCAGCGTGCCGAAATCGCCGGACATCTGGGGCTCGATCATCGCCACCGAGCCGACGAACACCTCGCCGGTGGCACCATCGATGGTCACGGTCTCGCCGGCGCGGATCACCCTTCCGCCGGCTTGCAGGGTCTGCGCGCCGTAATCCACCGAGATGCCGCCGGCGCCGGCCACGCAGGGACGGCCCATGCCGCGGGCCACCACGGCGGCGTGGCTGGTCATGCCGCCGCGGGTGGTGAGGATGCCGCGGGCGGCGTGCATGCCGTGGATGTCCTCGGGGCTGGTCTCGAT
>CAIYPH010000230.1 GCA_903928045.1 uncultured Rhodospirillales bacterium | reverse complement strand
TGGTCAGCGGCGGAGCGACGCGCCACACCGCGGACAAGCCCCCGGCGCTCGACGATCCCGAAATATTCATCGACAGCCCGAGGTCCATCGCCTTCAACGTGATCGCCCGCCCGGTCGCGGCATCCGGCGTGCGGCTGTGTCGGTCCTTGACGATCTCGACGCCGAGCAACAGCCCCATGCCGCGCACATCGCCGATGATCTCGTAGCGCTGCTGCAAGGTCTCAAGCCCCGCCCGCAGCCGCGCGCCGATCCGCTCCGAGCGGGCACCAAGATTCTCCTCCTCCATCACCGAGATCATCGCGAGCCCAACCTCCGCCGGCAGCGGATCGGACACGTGCGAGGTCACATGCACGAACCCCTTGGACCGGCAGTCTTCGTCGATCGCATCCGAGGTCGAGACGGAGGCCAGCGCCGTGCCGCCGCCGAGCGCCTTGGACAAAGTGAGGAAATCCGGCACCACGCCCAACTTCTCGAAGGCGAAATTGGTGCCGAGCCGCCCGAAGCAAGTCTGCGCCTCAACGAGGATCAGCTTCATGCCGCGCTCCTCGCATTTCTGCTTCAGCTTGGGGAAATAGCCCGGCGGAGGCACGATCATCCCGGCCGTCGAGAGGATCGGCTCGGCAATCACCGCCGCCCCAGCGCCCGACGATTGCGCGTCCACCATCTCGAAGCCGACATCCATGCAAGTGGTATCGCAGGTGCCGGTGCAATGACGGATCGGGCAGCGATAGGCATTCGGCGCCGGGATCGCCAGCGTCCCCGGCATGGTCGGCCCATACCCCTTGCGGGCGCCGCCAGTATAGGTCGAAGCCGCCGCCCCGGCAGTCACCCCATGCCAGGAGCCGGTAAGCCCCACCACCTCATAACCCCCGGTCACCAGCTTGGCCATGCGGATCGCTGCCTCATTGGCCTCGCCGCCGGTGGAGAGGAACATCGAGCGGGTCAACTCCGGCGGCAACAACCCCGCCAACCGGCGCGAAAGTTCCACCACCGAGGGGGCAATCATGCCGGAATACAGATGCAGCACGCTCTCGCAGGCCCGCCCGATCGCCTCGATGATGCGCGGGTGGTTGTGCCCGATGGTGGCGCACATCTGGCCGGAGGTGAAATCGAGGATCTCCCGCCCCTCCGTGTCCCACAGCAAAGTTCCGCGGGCGCGGGCGATCAGGCGGGGCACGAAGGGCATGCCGTAGTGGATGAGATGGCGTTCGAAATCGTCCATGGCGGGCTCCTGTTTGCTCATACGGCGGCCGCCGCCTCGAAGGCGGCAAGCCCGGCCTCGATGGTCGCGCGGTCGAGGTCGCGGGTGATGAAGACGATGCGCGAGGTGCGCGGATCGCCCTCCGGCCATTTCTCCAGCAGCACCGGCTCATGGAACATGTGCTGCACGCCGTGTATCGCCACCGGCCGGTCCTGGCCCACCAGGTTGAGAATGCCCTTCACCCGCAGCAGGCTCTCGCCCCGCGTGCCGATCAACATCTCCAGGCAAGTCCCAACCCCCTGCCAATGCAGCGGCTTGTCGTAGGTCAGGCAGAAACTATGGATATGCGCGTCATGCCGGTTGGGATCAGGCTTCCCCGCCGGCACCGCCGCGAAAGCCGCCTCATCGAGCCATTTCCGCACATCGCCGATCTTGCCCGCCGTATCAAACAGCCCGCAATCCAGAATCTCCGCGGGATCAACCACGCCCCGCTCGGCGATCACCACCGGCGCACCCGGATTCAACTGCCGCATCCGCGCGCGCAGCGGCGCAAGATCGCCGGCGAGATCGGTCTTTGACAGCACGATCCGGTCCGCCATCGCCACCTGCCGTACTGCCTCAGCATGGTCATCGAACTGCCCCATGGCGTGCACCGCATCCACCACCGTCACGATGCCGTCGAGCCGATAGCGCAGCGCCACCGAGATATCGCTCATCAGCTGCTGCACGATCGGCGCGGGATCGGCGAGCCCGGTGGTCTCCACCACCACGCGATGGATTTCGCCGGACTGCACCCGCGGCAACAAGTCCCGCAGCGCGCGGGAAAGATCGCCCTGGATGGCGCAGCACAGGCAGCCCGAGGGCAGCAGGATCGTCGTGTCCTCCACCTTCTCCATCAGGATATGGTCGAGCCCGATTTCGCCGAACTCATTGACCAGCACCGCCGTGCCCTTCATCTCCGGCCGGCGCACCAGCGCGTTGAGCAGCGTGGTCGTCCCCGCCCCGAGGAAGCCGGTCAGCACGGTGAGCGGCGCGGCCTCAGCCATGGCTGTGCCCATGGCCGTAAAGCGCCTCGGGCGAGACGGCGGGTTCCGCGATCTCCACCCACGCCCCATCCCGCGCCGCGCG
>CAIYPH010000229.1 GCA_903928045.1 uncultured Rhodospirillales bacterium | reverse complement strand
GGTGGCGCAGCGCCTTCGGCGGTGCGCCCTACGGGGGGAGGCTGTTGATGGCGGGATGGGGGTTGCGGGGGCGGGGTTGGAGCGTTTGGGGGTGGGTTAGCGCAGTTCGGGGATGACCCAGTAGGGCGCGTCGCCGCGTTCCACGCGTTGCACGTTATCGAAGGCATTGCGGAAGCGTTTGAAGCGGTTTTCCCAGGTGGGGCCGGCGAGGTGGGCGGTGAGGGTGACGTTGTCGAGGGAGAAGAGGGGGTTGTCGGGTTGCGGGGGTTCTTGTTCGAAGACATCGAGGCCGGCGGCGAAGATGGTGCCGTCGGAGAGGGCGGTGTGGAGGGCTACTTCGTCGACGACGGGGCCGCGGCAGGTGTTGATGAGGATGGCGGTGGGTTTCATTGATTTGAGCTGGGGGGTGCTGATCATGTGGCGGGTGGTGGGGAGGAGGGGGACGTGGAGGCTGACGATGTCAGCTTCGCGGAGGACTTCGTCCATCAGGCGGAAGCGGGCGCCGATGGCGTCTTCGGCGTCTTCGTTGAGGCGGGCGACGTCGTAGTAGATGACGTTCATGCCGAAGGCGCGGCCGAGGCGGGCGACTATTTTGCCGATGGTGCCGAGGCCGATGATGCCGAGGGAGCGGCCTTGGAGTTCGTAGATGTGATTGTCCTGCCAGTCATTGCCGCGCCAGCGGCCGGCGGCGACGTTTTCGTGCTGCCAGGTGAGGCGGCGGCAGACGGCGAGCATGAGGAGGAGGGCGTGTTCGGCGACGGCGACGGCGTTGGCGCCGCCGTTATTGGCGATGGGGACGCTGGCGCGGCGGGCGGCTTCGATGTCGCAGCGGTCATAGCCGGCGGAGAGGAGCTGGACGAGTTTGAGTTTGGGGGCGGAGCGGTAGAAGGCGTCGTCCATGGAGGGGTCACCGAGGCCGATGAGGTATTTCATGTCGGGCATGGCGGCGCGGAATTCGGCGGTATTGGGGCGGGCGACCACGAGGTCATAGCCGGCGGGGGCCATGTCGGTGCTGATTTTGACGTCGGAGTCGCCCATGGGGACGACGACGATTTTGGCGGCCATTGGTTTCTTCCCTTTGTGTTTCAGCGGCCCTTGAAGACGGGGCGGCGTTTTTCCATGAAGGCGCGGCGGCCTTCGACGTAGTCTTCGCTGTCGAAGCAGGCCTGCACGAGGCGGTCGCATTCGGCGATGTCGGCGGTGGGGGAGGTTTTGGAGAGTTCGGCGACGGTGCGTTTGACGGCGCGCATGGTCATCGGCGCGTTCTGGCCGATGGTGGTGGCGTAGTCGCGGACGTAGGATTCGAGGGTGTCGTCCGGGGTGACGCGGTTGACGAGGCCCATGCCGAGGGCTTCGGCGGCGGTGAAGTGGCGGGCGGTGAAGAAGATTTCCTTCACGTGGGAGGGGCCGACGAGGTCCATGAGGCGTTTGACGCCGGAGGGGCCGTAGCCGAGGCCGAGGCGGGTGGCGGGGACGCCGAATTTGGCGCCTTCGGCGGCGATGCGGAGGTCGCAGTCAAGGGCGATGCCGACGCCGCCGCCGATGCAGAAGCCGCGGATCATGGCGATGGACGGCTTGGAGAGGCCGACCATGGCCCGCGTCGCCTCGGCGCTCTGGGCGCTGTAGACGGCGTTGGCGGCCCGATCATCGCGATGCTCGCCGAACTGCGAGATGTCGGCGCCGGAGATGAAGGCCTTGTCCCCCGCACCTTTGAAGACGATCACCCGGATTTCCGGATCCGCCTCGAACACCGCCAGCACCCGGGGGATGCCGGCCCACATGTCCAGCGAAATCGCGTTGCGGCGTTCGGGATGATTGAAGATCAT
>CAIYPH010000228.1 GCA_903928045.1 uncultured Rhodospirillales bacterium | reverse complement strand
GAGCTCGCGATGATGTGCGACATGATCATCGCCGCCGAAACCGCGAAGTTCGGCCAGCCCGAGATCAACCTCGGGGTCATCCCTGGTGCCGGCGGCACCCAGCGGCTGACCCGTGCGGTCGGCAAGTCCAAGGCAATGGACATGATCCTCACCGCCCGCATGATGGATGCCGCCGAGGCCGAGCGCTCCAACCTGGTGAGCCGCGTCTTCCCGGCCGAGACGATGCTGGAGGAGGCGATCAAGATCGCCACCCGCATCGCCAGCCTCTCCCCGGTCGCCACCACGGTCGCCAAGGTCGCGGTCAACCGCGCCTATGAGACCGGGCTGAACGAGGGCGTGCGCGCCGAGCGGGCGCTGTTCCTCTCGCTGTTCGGCACGCCCGACCAGATCGAGGGGATGGCTGCCTTCGCCGAGAAGCGCAAGCCTGCCTTCCGCAAGCGCGGCTAGCGCCCGCTATCGTTCCTTGACTCAGACCCGGGCGGTCCCTAGAAGACCGCTTCGCTCCGAAATATCCTCGTAACGCCTATTCCACCCTGATTGAAGAGACCCGATGGCCAACACCGCCTCCGCCCGCAAGCGCATCCGCCAGACCGCCACCCGCACCGAGCGCAACAAGGCGCGCATGTCGCGCATGCGCACGTTCGTGAAGAAGGTCGAGGAAGCGATTTCCTCCGGGAACAAGGACGCCGCGAAGGCCGCTTTGCAGGCGGCTCAGCCGGAAATGCAACGCGCCGCGGGCAAGGGCGTGGTGCACAACAACACCGTGTCGCGCAAGATTTCCCGCCTCGCCGCGCGGGTCAAGGCGATCGCCGCCGGTTAGATATTGCGGAGCGCGCCCGGGATCCCCGGGCAACGCAAGCCGCCAGCGACAATATCACGCCGAGTATCTCAAGTAATTCCTCGCCAAAAAGCGGCTTCGGCCGCTTTTTATTGGAAAATTCCCCACAAGAGAATTCTCGTTACATGTTCAGTTTCACGCTTGCAAGAATACGTCGCTCTGTCATATTGCCGAGGTAGCGGCGGCCTTACCTGCGGGCCCTGTTATACCGGTAAAGTGCCGTCGAGTTGGGCGCTCCGAGTGAGCCGCGGGAGAATTGTCGAATGGGCCGGGGGAAGGTGTGATGGTGAACGATCAGACCCCTGGCGACCATCCGAGCGCCGGCCCAGGCGGGCCAAGCCAGATCGCCACCGTCTGGGCGAAAGTGCGTGGCCGACTGCAGCACGAGGTCGGCGAGGTCGAGTATCGCACCTGGCTGAAACACATGACGCTGGTGGGCATTGATGACGATGAGGCGGTGATCGCACTGCCCACCCGTTTCATGCGCGACTGGGTGCGCGGCCACTACGCCGACCGGGTGACCGCCTTGTGGCAGGCCGAACTGCGCAGCGTGGGCCGCGTCGAATTTATCGTCCGCGGCAGCGTTCAGATCGGTGGGCTCGCCGAGATCCAGGCTGCGCCGCCGGAACCGGCTGCCCCGATCGCGCCCCGCTTCGTCACCCTCGCCGCCCCCCCTCGGAATGAAGACCGCCCCGAACCGGCGCGGGACCCGCGCTTCACCTTCGACAGCTTCGTGGTCGGCAAGCCGAACGAGTTCGCCTATGCCTGCGCCCGTCGCGTAGCGGAGACACCTGCCAGCCCCGGCTTCAACCCTTTGTTCCTCTATGGCGGAGTCGGCCTCGGCAAGACCCATCTGATGCACGCCATCGCCTGGGAACTCTCCGACTCCGCGCGCCCCGGCCCTCCCGTGTCGGTCGCCTACATGTCGGCCGAGCGCTTCATGTATCGCTTCATTGCGGCGTTGCGCAGCAAGTCGACCATGGAATTCAAGGAGGAGTTGCGCAGCGTCGACGTGCTGATGATCGACGACCTGCAATTCCTCATCGGCAAGGACACCACGCAGGAGGAGTTCTTCCACACCTTCAATGCCTTGGTCGACAGCGGCAAGCAGATCGTGGTCTCCGCCGACAAGTCGCCCTCCGACCTCAGCGGCCTCGAGGACCGGGTGCGCACCCGGCTCGGCTGCGGCATGGTGGCGGACCTGCACTCGACCACCTTCGAATTGCGCATGTCGATCCTCGAGGCCAAGGCCGGGCGGGCGGGCGTCGCGATCCCCTACAAGGTCAACGAGTTCCTTGCCCACAAGATCACATCCAACATCCGCGAACTCGAAGGAGCGCAGAACCGCCTGATCGCCCATGCCAACCTGTTCGGCCGGGACATCACGCTCGAAAGCGCCCAGGAGGTGCTGCATGATCTGCTGCGATCCTTCGATCGGCGGGTGACAATCGAGGAGATCCAGCGCCGGGTGTCCGAGCACTACAACATCCGCATCACCGATATGTCCTCGGCTCGCCGGGCGCGCGCTGTGGCGCGGCCGCGTCAGGTGGCGATGTATCTCGCCAAGCAGCTCACCAGCCGCAGCCTGCCGGAGATCGGCCGCAAATTCGGCAACCGGGACCACACCACGGTGATGCATGCGGTGAGCCGCATTACCGAGTTGATGGCACTCGATGCCGCCTTCGCCGAGGACGTCGAATTGCTGCGGCGGATGCTGGAGTCCTAGCGGCGATGGGTCTAACCTCCCGGCATGAATCCGGGAGCGTGTTGCATGAAATTCGCTAAACATGGCCTGTGGGTGGCCCTCGCGCTTGCCGCGTTCCCCGCCGCCGCCCAGCCGCTCACCCCCGCGCAAATCACCGCCATCATCGCCGCGCCTGATCGAAGCCAGGCCGATCGCACCAATGATCTGCGCCGCAAGCCCGAGCCGATGCTCGCGTTCATCGACGCACGGCCGGGCATGACAGCCGTCGATGTCAGCGCCGCCGGGGGCTACACCACCGAGTTGCTGGCCCGCGCCATCGGCCCCACCGGCACCGTCTACGGCCAGAGCCAGCCGCGCGACCCCAACGCCAAGCCGCCTGCCGCCCCCGAGGGCAATTCCAACCCCAACCTCCCGGCCCCCACCGCGGCGCCCGGGCCGTTCCGCCCCTCGCCCTTGGCCCTCGCCGACCGCGCCGGCAAGATGAAGGAAGCCGGAGTCGCCGCCGCCCAGATCATCCCGGTCTCCCGCCCCTTCGCCGATCCGATTCCGGCAGAGCTGGCAGGCAAGGTCGACCTCGTCACCCTCATGTTCAACTATCATGACCTCGGGCATCTCGGGATCGACCGCGCCGCGATGAACCGCGCCATTTTCACAGCCCTCAAGCCCGGCGGCCACTACGTGCTCGGCGACCATGCCGGCCGTCCCGGCACCGGCATTTCGGAAGCCGGTACGCTCCACCGCATCGAGGAGGCCTTCCTGCGCGCCGAGGTGGAGGCCGCCGGCTTCAAGCTCGCCGCCGAGGGGACGTTCCTGCGCAACCCCAATGACCCCCGCGACAAGAACACGCCGGACCCGCCGCAGCCCAAGGACGAAATGGTGCTCAAATTTGTCAAGCCGTAGGCGCCCCGCGTGCGCCATGCGTTGAGCATTCGGCAGATATAATCGCTTTGCCATCTGGAACCCGAGCGCGGAACCTGAGACGCTAGGGCCATAAGAGACGTACGGGAGAAAACGATGGACTACTACTCGGCCTTCAAGGGTGTGAAGGTGATCGACCTCAGCGGCGGCGTCGCCGGCCCCTCCTGTGCCATGATGCTGGCCCAGCACGGCGCCGATGTCATCAAGGTCGAAACCCCGCATGGCGGGGGCGACTGGGCGCGCATTCTCGGCAAGACCTACGAGAGCCACTCCTCCTTCTCGCTCTACGGCACGCTCGGCAAGCGCTCGCTGGCGCTGGACCTCAAGACCGAGGAGGGCAAGGCTGTCCTGTGGCGCCTCATCGAGGAGGCGGACGTGTTCATCGAGGGATTCCGCCCCGGCACCATCGCCCGCTACGGCTTCGGCTACGAGGCGCTGAAGGCCAAACGCCCCGGCATCATCTACTACTCGATCTCCGGCTTCGGCCAGACCGGCCCCTGGGCCGGCCGGCCGGCGATGGACCCGGTGCTCCAGGCCTTCTGCGGCATCGTCGACGAAAACCGCGGCGAGATGGACAACCATCCCCACCGCATCGCGATTTCGCTCATCGACATGTTCACCGGCCTGCTCGGCTTCCAGGCCATCGCCACCTCGCTTTTTGTCCAGAAGCAGAACCCCGGGCTCGAAGGCCGCTACATCGAATGCAGCCTTATGCAGGGCGGCGCGCTGCTCTCGGTCATCCGCCTCATCGCCGGCTACATGGAAGGCGGCGTGCTGCAGCGCATGGGCATGCCGTCCGGCGTGTTCGACACCGCGGACGGCCAGATCAACATCACCATGATCCGCGACGTCGACTGGAAGCCCTATTGCGACGCCATCCGCAGGAATGACCTGCTGACCGATCCGCGCTTCGAGACCATGGCCAAGCGGCGCGAGAACATCGACGAGTTGTTCGCCACCGTCCGTCCGGTGCTGAAAGCGATGCCGACGGCTGAGATCGGCGATCGCCTGACCGAGCGCAACATCATGAACGGCCACGTGAACTCCTACTCCTCGTTCCTCCAGGAAGAGCAGGTGGTGGCCGCCAACATCATCGCCTGGCTGCAACAACCCGGCGTCGACAAGCTCGTACCGACCCCGAACATCCCCGGCCTGCCGGCCTTCGAGAACGGCACCAAGCGCGCCCATGCTCCGGCCCTCGGCGAGCACAACCGCGAGATTCTCGCCGAATACGGCTATTCCGCCCAGCAGATTGAGGACTTCTACGCTCGCAAGGTTGTTGGCGGGTTGTAAGGCAGGAAGCGCTCCTTTTTGAAAAAAGAAGCAAAAACTTTCTATCCGTTTGGCTTCGCCCTCTCCCCGGAGGGTGCGCGGCCAACGGATTAAAGTTTTTGGCTCTATTAGCGAATCATATGCGTAGTTCATATTAGGTTCAATCGTTTGGACGTATCGAGGATTGTGACGATGGACAGCGCGGAATTTCGCAAGTGGCTTGAGGCGATT
>CAIYPH010000227.1 GCA_903928045.1 uncultured Rhodospirillales bacterium | reverse complement strand
TTTTTGGTTCTTTTTGTTCACAAAAAGAACATTCTTCTCGTCTGATGGTTTCCAAACCACCCAGGCAAACCCTTCCCACCGGCCGCCCGACGCGCCACACTCCTCCCTAAAGCGGAGGAAACAATATGGCGATGCTCGAACGCGACGGCGTGAAGCTGTACTACGAGGTGCATGGCGAGGGCCCGCCGCTCCTGCTCTCGCACGGCTTCTCCGCCACGTCAGCGATGTGGCGCGGGCAGATCGAGCCCCTCAGCCGCACGCATCGCCTCATCCTCTGGGATATGCGCGGCCACGGCCAGTCCGACTACCCCGATGACCCCGCCGCCTATTCCGAGGCCGCGACCGTGGCCGACATGGCCGCCATCCTCGACGCCGTCGGCGCCCCGCACGCCATCATCGGCGGCCTCTCGCTTGGCGGCTACATGTCACTCGCCTTCCACCGCGCCCACCCCGAACGCACCGACGCGCTGCTGATCATCGATACCGGACCCGGCTTTAAGAAAGACGAAGCACGCGAAGCCTGGAACCAGCGTTCGCTCGGCACCGCCGCGCGGCTCGAGGCCGAAGGGCTCGGCACCCTGCAAACCGCCAGCGCCGAACGCGCGCAAAGCCGCCATCGCAACGCCCAGGGCCTCGCCCACGCCGCCCGCGGCATGCTGACCCAGCGCGACGCCTCGGTCATCGAGTCGCTGCCGACGATCCGCGTGCCCTCGCTCGTCCTGGTCGGCAGCCGCGACTCCCCCTTCCTCGCCGCCACCGACTACATGGCCGGCAAAATCCCCGGCGCCGTGAAAGTGGTCATCCCCGATGCCGGCCACGCCGCCAATATCGACCAGCCCGCGGCTTTCAACGCCGCCGTCACCGCCTTCCTCGCCACCCTCTCCTGAGGCAACCATGACCACGTATGCCGATATCGCCGTCACCCTCGCCGACCATGTCGGCCTGGTGGAAATCCGCCGCCCGCCCAACAACTTCTTCGACGCCTACCTGATCCGCCAGATCGCCTCCGCCTACGAGGCGTTCGACGCCGATCCGGCCTGCCGCGCCATCGTGCTCGCCGCCGAGGGCAAGGCCTTCTGCGCCGGCGCCGATTTCTCCAAACGCCCCGAAGGCGGCGCCGCCGAGGTGATGGAGGACCTCGCGCCCCAGCACCTCTACAAGGAAGCCATCCGCATCTTCCGCTGCCGCAAGCCCACCGTCGCCGCCGTGCACGGTGCTGCGATCGGCGGCGGACTCGGCGTGGCGCTCACCGCGGATTTCCGCGTCACCTGCCCCGAAGCCCGGTTCTCCGCCAATTTCAACCGCATGAGCTTCCATCCGGGCTTCGGTCTCACCGCCACCCTGCCCCGCCTGGTCGGCCCGCAACAAGCCGCCCTCCTCTTCTACACCGGCCGGCGCATCGGCGGCGAAGAAGCCGTCCGCATCGGCCTCGCCGACGTGCTGGTGCCGCAAACCGAGGTGCGCAGCACCGCCATGGCACTCGCCACCGAAATCGCCCAATCCGGCCCACTCGCCGTGCAATCCACCCGCGACACCATGCGCCGCGGCCTCGCCGACGCGATCGAAGCCGCTACCGAGCGCGAACTCGTCGAACAAGACTGGCTCCGCAAAACCGCCGACTTCCGCGAGGGAGTGAAGGCGATGGGCGAGCGGCGGTTGCCGGATTTCAAGGGGAAGTAAGGCGAGGAAGGAAGCACTTCTTTTTTGAAAAAAAGA
>CAIYPH010000226.1 GCA_903928045.1 uncultured Rhodospirillales bacterium | reverse complement strand
TGGAGTGCGGAGACCTGCCGTTCGTCATCCGGCGCGACGGCTCGTGGCTCTATTGCGGTACCCCGATCAACCGCAAGGAGCTGGTCTGCCTGTTCGCTTCGGTGCTGACGCGCGAGGCGTGCGGCGATTTCTACCTGCAAACCCCTGCCGAACGCGGCCGCATCGTGGTGGAGGATGCCCCCTTCGTCGCTGTCGAGCTGAACTGGACCGGCATCGGGCCGGACCAGGCGCTGACCTTCCGCACCAATGTGGACCAGATGGTCACCGCTGGGCACGAACATCGCATCCGCATCGCCTATGACGTCGTGACCTGCGAGCCCACCCCCTACCTCACCGTGCGCGCCGGCGATGGCGCCCACCCAATCGAGGCGCGCATCGGCCGCGCCGTCTATTATGAGCTGATCGCCCTGGCCGAGGCCGGCGAGGCCAACGGGCGCTGCGTGCTGGGCGTGTGGAGCGGTGGCTGCTTCTTCCCGCTGGGTGACCTGCCGGACGAGGAAGACGCCTGACGTGGATGAATCCGAACTGCGCGCCCGCCTCGCCACCCCCGCCCCCTCGCGCCCGCCGCAGCGCGGCACCATCGAGGTGGATAACCCGCCCTCGCTCGCCGCCCCCTTCGGCAGCGACGAAGGCTGGACCCTGGCCGACCAGCCGCTGGTGCCCGCCGCCGTTCTGGTCTCCTTCCTCCAAGGCCGCGAGCGCGGCGTGCTGCTGACCAAGCGCACCGCCCACCTCAACAAGCATGCCGGGCAGGTCAGCTTCCCCGGCGGCCGCATCGATCCCGGCGACGGCAGCCCCGAGGCCGCCGCACTGCGCGAGGCGCAGGAGGAGGTCGGGCTCGATCCGGGGCTGGTGGAGATCACCGGCCGCCTCGGCGACTACGTCACCGGCACCGGCTACCGCATCACTCCCATCGTCGGCCTGCTGCCGCGCGGTCGGGATCTCGACGAGCTCGCACTCTCTCCCTCGCCGGACGAGGTGGCGAGCGTGTTCGCGCTGCCGATGTCGGTTTTGCTTGACCCTGCGGCCCCGCAGCGCCGCCGCGCGCATTATCGCGGGCGTTGGCGGGAGTTCTGGGTATGGCCGCATCCTGACCACTATGTCTGGGGCGCCACCGCGGCGATCCTGGTGCATCTCGCCGAACGGCTGCGCGGCAGCTGATGCTGCTGATCGCCGACATCCTGCTGTTCCTCCTGCCGGTCGGGCTCTACGTGCTGTGGCGGATCGCCGGAAGCAGCGTGCCGCGCTGGGTGGTTTGGATGGCGGTGGCGGCGACGCTGCTGACCGCCGCCGGCGCCATCACTTACGGCCTCGATAACGCTATCCCGCGCGATGCCACCTATGAACCGGCCCATATCGTGGATGGGAGGATCGTGCCCGGCCACGCCGCGCCGAAGCCGCGGTGACGCAACCCGCCTTCCTGTTCGACCCCGCGTTGCGCGCCGTTCTCGCCGCCCTGCCGAATGCCCGCATCGCCGGCGGCGCGGTGCGCGACGCGCTGGCGGAGCTGCCCGTCGCGGATATCGATCTTGCCACCCCCGAACCGCCCGATGCCGTGATCGCCGCACTCCGCGCCGCGCGCATCCGCGCCATCCCCACCGGGCTCGCCCACGGCACCGTCACCGCCGTGGTGCGCGGGGCGAGCTTCGAAATCACTACCCTGCGCCGCGATGTCGAGACCGATGGGCGCCATGCCGTGGTGGAATTCACCGATGATTGGCGGGAGGACGCGGCGCGGCGGGATTTCACGATCAATGCCATGTCGATGGACCGCGACGGCGGGGTGTTCGACTATTTCGGCGGCGTTGCCGACCTTGCGGCCGGGCGGGTGCGCTTTGTCGGCGACGCGGCGACGCGCATCGCCGAGGATTACCTCCGCGTCCTCCGCTTTTTCCGCTTCCAGGCCCGCTACGGGCGCGGGGAGCCGGATACCGCGGCGATCGCGGCCATTGCCGCCGCCGCGCCGCGGCTCAACCGGCTGTCTCCGGAGCGGGTATGGAGCGAGTTGAAGCGCATCCTCGCCGCCCCCGTCCACTCCGAGGCGGTGCGTCTGATGGCCGCGCTTGGTGTGCTCGCCGTGCTGCTCCCCGATGGCGCCGCGCCCGCTGCGCTCGATCGACTGATCACGCGTGGGGCGCCCGACGACCCGCTGCTGCGTTTCGCCGCGCTGTCCACCGGGGACCCCATTGCGGTGGCCGCCGCGCTGCGCCTGTCCGGCGCCGAGCGCGACACCCTGATCGCCCTGCGCGACGCGCCGGTTCTCCCCGTCGGTGCCGACGCCCCCCTGATCCGCGTGGCGCTGGCGGACTGGCCGCATGCGGCCCTGATCGGCCGGGCCTGGCTCGTCCATGGCGATAGCGCGACGATCGCGGGAATCGCCGCCACCGAGCGGCCCGATTTCCCGCTGCGCGGCCGTGACCTGGCAGAGGCCGGCGTGCCATCCGGCCCGGCAATGGGGGCGTTGCTGCGCGACGTGCGGGAATGGTGGCGGGCCAATGGCTGCGTGGCCGATCACGCCGCGTGCGGGGCCGAATTGCGGCGGCGCATAGGGGAGGGAAGGCGCTGATTGCCGTCCGGGATTTCATTGGATAGGCGATGCGTTCCCCGCGGGGATTTGCTACAAGCTGCATAACCTTTTGTGGCTACGGAGGCGTCAAATGCGGCTGCTGGTGCGTTGGTTGCTCGCTGCCTTGGCACTCATGATTGCCACCCCCCCGGCCGGGGCATTCGACGCCCCGGGACTGGACCGGGACGCCAGCGCCTATACCGCGGCTCTGCGGCGGGGCTTCCCCACCGGCGCCAGCACCGCGCAGCGTGCCGCCGCCGAGGCGCAGGCGGATTCGGCGCTGAAAGCGGGCGATCTCGACAAGGCCGTCGCCGCCCTCGAGACCCGGATCGGCCAGGGCCAGACCGAGCCCTGGATGTTCGTGCAGCTCGCCCGGGCTCAGCTGCGCCGCGCCAAGCCGGACCCGGCCCGTGCCGCCCAAGCGGCCCTGTTGGCCTTCAACGATCTCGCGCCCTGGCGTGGCCATAAGCCGGAGGAACGGCTCCCGGTGCTGCTGCTCCTGGCCGATGCCATGCACGCTCTGGATCGACCGGCGTCGGAAATCTCCGCCCTGCGGGACGCCATCGAGCTCAACCCGGACGACAAGGCCCTCGCCGCGCGGCTGGCGGAGACCGAACGCGCCGCCGGTATGCTGGTCCGCAACACCGATATCGAACGGGACTCCGACCCCGCCCGCGTCTGCCTCCTCTTCACCGTGCCGCCGACCGACAAGCGCGATTTCCAGCCCGCCGACTGGGTCCGCCTCGACCCGCCCCTGCCGGATGCCGCCATTACCCTCGAGGGCGAGCAGATCTGCGTCTCCGGCCTGCCGCCGGCGAAGACCACCACCATCGTGCTGCGCGCCGGCCTCCCCGCGCAGGGCGGCGCCACCCTGCACAAGGAGACGCGCCTGCCGGTGGCGATGCCGAACCGTCAGCCTGGCGTGACGTTCGATTCGCGCTTCTTCGTGCTGCCGCGCTTCCAGCCCGCCTCGGTGACGGTGAGCACGGTGAATATCTCGACGGTCGCGCTGAAGATCATCCGCCTCAGCGAGCGCAACGTCGGCATGCTGCTGCGGCGCGTGAAGCTCGGCGAGAGCCTGGACTACTGGAACGCCAATAACCTCGGCGAGGAGGCCGGCAGCGAGATATGGAGCGGCAAGGCCGACATTCCCGGTTTTGCCGACAACCGCACCATCCGCACCACACTCCCATTGCCGGAGGCGCTGATGTCCGCCGGCCCCGGCATTTTCGCTCTGCTGGTCACCCAGGGGGACGGCACCCAGTTCTGGCAGGGCGGCGTGCAATTGATCCTGCGCACTGATCTCGCCCCCACCGTCTGGCGCGGCAATGACGGGCTGACCGTGCAGACCCGCGACTACGCCACCGCGAAAACCCGGCCGGATGTGCTCGTCCGCCTGCTGGCGCAGAACAACGACATCATCGCCGAAGCCCGCGCCGATGCTGAGGGACTGGTGCGTTTTCCAGTGCCGCTGCTGCGCGGCCCCGGCGGGCAGGCGCCGGCCGCGCTGCATCTCTTCGCCGATAACGGCGACTTCGCGACTCTCGATCTCCACGCCGCCGCCTTCGATCTCTCCGATCGCGGCGTGACCGGCATGGCGCCCTCCGGCCCGATCGACGCCTATGCCTGGACCGACCGCGGCATCTACCGGCCCGGCGAGACCGTCAACGTGATGGCGCTGCTGCGCGACGCCGCCGGCGCGCCGCTCGACCTGCCCTCCCATGTCATCGTGCGCAAGCCGAACGGCACGCAGTATCTCGACGTTGTGCCGCCACGCCTCGCCGGCGGGGCGATCCATGCGCCGATCGCGCTGGCCAGCTCCGCCGCGGCGGGCATGTGGAGCCTGGAGATCAAGACCGATCCTGCCGCCGAGCCGATTTTCCAGACCGAATTCCGCGTCGATGCCTTCCTGCCCGAGCGGCTGGCGGTCGATACCGGCACCCTGCCGGCAGCCATGATCCCCGGCGAGGACAGCACAATCCCGCTGACCGCCCGCTTCCTCTACGGCGCCGTCGGTTCAGGATTAACCGGCCATGCCACGCTGCGGCTGATCCCGGACCCGCAGCCCTCCCCTGCCCTCGCCGGCGCGGCGATCGGCCAGGAGGGCGAAATTTTCGCGCCCGATCAGAGCCGCATCGAGCTTCCGGTCACCGATGCGGCCGGAAAAACCGAGGCGATTTTCAATCTCGGCCAGGCGCCGGACACCACCCAGGCTCTGAAGGCCGAGATCGATATCGCCATCGATGACCCCTCCGGCCACGCGAGCCACGCCCGCGTGACGTTGCCGGTCCGCCCCGCCGGGCCGCTGATCGGCATCAAGCCGCGCTTCGCCGATCGCGCCGTCAACGCCAATAGCGAGGCCGGCTTCGACATCGCCGCGGTGGGGCCGGACGGTAGCCGCATCGCCCTCCCCGTCCGCCTGCGCCTCGTCCGCGAGCGGCCGGATTGGCGGCTGGTGACCCGTGGCGGCACCGCGTCCTACCAGACGGTGTGGCGCGACGAGCCGCTGGAGACGCGGGACGTGACGCTGCAACCAGGCGACTGGTTCCGCTTCGCCCGCGCCTTGCCCTTCGGCCGCTACCGGCTGGAAGCGGCGCAGAGCGGCGGTCTGGCGCTGACCACGCTGCGCTTCCGCTCCGGCTGGGCGGACAGTTCCACCCCGGATGTGCCGGACAAGGTCGATGTCTCCACCGACCGGAAAATGGCGAAGCTCGGCGAGGCGGTGCGCGTCCACATCACCCCACCCTTCGCGGGGCTGGCTACCGTCGCCGTGCTGACGGACCGGGTGCATTCCGTCCGCAACATCGAATTGCCCGTGGGGGGCGCGGATATCGACGTCACCGTCGACGCCGCCTGGGGGCCTGGGGCCTATGTGACGGTGCATGCCTACCGCCCGGCCCCGAACACCGCGCGCGCCATCGGCGTGGCCTACATCGCCGCCGATCCGTCCGAGCGCCAATTGCCGCTGGTCTTTGAAACACCGAGCCTTGCCGCACCGCGCCAGACCCAGGAGGTGGTGCTGCGCACCGCGCCCGGCGCCATGGTCAGCCTCGCCGCCGTCGATGAAGGGATTCTGCGGCTGACCCGTTTCACGACGCCCGATCCCGCGCCGCATTTCCTCGGCCGCCGGCGGCTCGGCATCGACATCCGCGACGATTGGGGCCGGCTGATCCCGCCGCCCGACGGGCCCTCCGCGTTGCTGCGCCAGGGCGGCGATGACAGCTACGTGCTGCCGGATATCCCGCAGCGCATCCTCAGCCTGTTCACCCCGCCCGTCGCCGCCGACGCGGATGGCGTGGTGCGCATCCGGCTCGACCTGCCGGATTTCGCCGGCCAAGCCCGCCTGATGGCGGTTGCATGGCAGGCCCGCCGCTTCGCCGCCGCCGACACCCAGATGACCATTCGTGACCCGCTGGTCGCCGAGGCCCTGCTGCCCCGCTTCCTCGCGCCGGGGGATGAGGCGGTGTTGCCAGTGCTCCTGCAAAACCTCGATCTCCCCGGCGGCAAGGTCACCGCCCGTCTCACCGTCGAGGGTCCCCTGACGCTGACCGGCCCGGCAGAGCTGTCCATCGATCTGGCTAAAGGCGACCGGGCGATGCCGGCCACCGGGCTGCGCACGACCGGGGTGGGGCGCGGCGTGGTGAAGCTGGCGATCACCGGGCCCGGCGGCTTCCAGGTCGCCCGTGAATCGGCGATCACCGTCCGGCCATCGCGCAGTGCGCAAAGCAGCCTGGCCAGCTTCGACTTGCCGCCCGGCGGTGAGCGGCGGCTCGATCCCGAGAGCGCCTCCTACCTCCCCGCCGGCTTCGCCGCGCGCCTCACCGCGGGCGCCCCGGTGCGTTACGACGCCGAGGCGATGCGGGCGGCTCTCGCCGAATACGACTATTTTTGCCTCGAACAGGCGAGCAGCAAGGCCCTTGCCCTCAGTTTCACCCCAGCGAACCCCGGCCGGCTCGGCCAGTTGCAGGAGGCGGTGCAGCGCATCCTCGACAAGCAGCGCTATGACGGCGCGTTCGGCCTGTGGTCCGGCAACGGCGAGGCCGAGCCATGGCTCTCGCTCTATGCCATCGACACGCTGATGCGTGCCCGCGATGCCGGCGTTGCCGTGCCGCCCGCCGCCCTGGCCTCGGCGATGAAGCTGATCAGCGCGCAGGTCAGCGGGAACGGCGATAACGACGAAGGCCCGCGCGCACCCTCGCTGAACAGCTACCGCCTGTATTTGCTCGCTCGTGCCGGCCAGGGGCAGGCCGGTGCGGCCCGCGTGCTGCTGGAGAAAATCAGCACCATCCCCACCGCCATCGCGCGCGCCCAACTCGGCGCCGCCCTCGCACTCGCGCATGATCGCGCCCGCGCCGAGACGGCCTTCGAGGTGGCGCTGAGAGTCCCCGCACGGGAATGGGCGCCGGCGGATTACGGTTCGGCCTTGCGCGACCAGTTGGCGCTGATCGTGCTGCTGCGCGAATCCGGCATCTTCCCCGACCGGCTGCCCGGATTGGTGGCGAAATTGCCGGGCGGCGACCTGAAACCAGCCCAGCTCAACACCCAGGACCTCGCATGGGCCGCTGCGGCCGACGGCGCACTGCGGGGCGGGCCGGTTCAACTGAACCTCACGCTCGATGGCACCCCGCTGGCCAGTGACGGACGCAGCCCGATCAGCGAGGCGCTCACCGCGCCCGCTGTGCTGCGCAATGCCGGCGAGAAGCCGGTCTGGGTCAGCATCGCCCGCCGTGGCGTGCCGGTGCAGCCGCCCGTCGCCGCGCATGCCGGGCTCACCCTCACCGCGCGCTTCGTCACCCCTGACGGCAAGCCGCTCGACCCCGCCAATCTCAAGCAGAACACGCTATTCGTGCTGCTGATCGAGGGCAAAATGGACGGCCAGCAGCGCCACACCCTGGCCATCAGCCAGGGCCTGCCGGCCGGCTGGGAAATCGCCGCCCGCGTCACCGCGCCGACGGAGGAGACGGCGAAGGTCTCGGGGATGCCGTGGCTGGATCGCCTGAGCCGCACCGACGCCCAGCCCGCCGCCGATGATCGCTTCGCCGCCATCGTCAGCCTTGATGCGAAGCAGCGCGATTTCCGTGTCGCGGTGCGGCTGCGGGCCACCACCCAGGGCAGTTTCGCCCTCCCCGGCGCCGAGGCGGCGGACATGTACCGTCCGGCGATCGCGGCAAATCTGGCGGAGACAAAGGTACGGGTCGCCGCTCCGTGACGGCACCGGCGTCGCGCTGGCTGATAGGGGCGACCGCCGCCGCTGCCTTCCTGATTCTGCTGCCGCTGGGTCTCGATCGGGCCTTTCCGGTGCCGATCGGGCGCCTCGCCCAACCCGGCCGCGTGTTTCTCGACCGCAACGGCGCACTGCTCGCCGCCGCCCCCGCGCCGGGCGGCGTCTGGCGGCTGCCGGTGCGGCTGGAGGACGTCGACCCCGCCTATCTCGCCCGCCTCATCGCCACCGAGGATCGCCGCTTCTGGTGGCACCCCGGCGTCGACCCGGTGGCGCTGGCCCGTGCCTTCGCCCAGGACATCCGCGCCGGCCACATCGTCTCCGGCGGCTCGACGCTGACGATGCAGCTCGCCCGCCTGATCGAACCGCGGCCGCGCACCCTCCGCTCCAAGCTGATCGAGGTGTTCCGCGCGCTCCAGCTTGAGGCGCACTACTCCAAGCGTGACATCCTCACGGGGTGGATGACCCTCGCGCCCTACGGCGGCAATCTCGAAGGGGTGACGGCGGCCTCCCTGGCCTGGCTCGGCAAGCTGCCGGCGTCCCTGACCGGCGAGGACATCGCCCTGCTGGTCGCCCTCCCGCGCCGGCCGGAAGCGCTGCGGCCTGACCGCCATCCAGAAGCGGCCCGCCGCCTGCGCGACCGGCTGCTTGGCGAGGCCGGCGGGGGATTGCCGGCGCAACGCACTGCGATGCCGCGCCATGCGACTACCGCCCTGCCCTGGGGCGAGGCGGCGTCGGCGCCCGGGCGTGCAACGCTCGACCTGCCGCTGCAAGCCGCGCTTGAAGCCATCGCGGCCGAGCGCGCCCGCGTGCTCCCCCCGCACGGCGCGCTGTTGCTGATGATCGCCGATCTTCGCAGCCACGAACTTCGTGCCATCGCCGCCTCCAGCCCGGATGGGGCGGGTGCGTCGCTCGATCTCAGCCGCGCCATCCGCTCGCCCGGCTCGGCGCTCAAGCCGTTCATCTACGCCATGGCCTTCGAAGCCGGCCTGGCCGGCCCCGGCACACTGCTCGACGATATCCCCCGCCGCTTCGGCCGCTACGCCCCGGAGGATTTCGACCGCAGCTTCGCCGGCCGGGTCACCATGGCCGAGGCGCTGCGCCGGTCCTTGAACGTGCCCGCGGTGGCGCTGCTCGACGGCATTGGCCCGGAGAGCTTCCTGCGCCGGCTGCGCGCCGCCGGGGTGACGCTGCACTTGCCGAAGAACAGCACCGGCCGCCCGGCCACGCTGCCGCTTGCCCTCGGCGGCGCCGGCATCACCCCGCGCGATCTCGCCGCGCTCTACGCCGCCATCGCGACCGACGGCGTGGTCCGCTCCCTCCGCCTAACCGGACCCCGGGTGGAAGCGCACCCTCTGATCGCGCAGGATTCGGCCGGCACCATCGCAGACATCCTCGTGCAGCCCTTCCCCAAGGGCGGCCCAGTCGGCGTGGCGTGGAAAACCGGCACCAGTTGGGGCGGGCGGGACGCCTGGGCGGTGGGGTTCGACCGCGATCACCTCGCGCTCGCCTGGGTCGGCCGCCCCGATGGCGCGCCGATCCCGGGCGCCACCGGCCTCAGCCTCGCGGTGCCGCTGCTCGCCCGCGCGCTCGCGCTGCTGCCGGAGGCGCCGCGCGCCATCACCGCCGAACCCGCGCCCGAACCACGTCGGCTCGTGCAAACCGTCCGGGCCGACGCGCTGCAACTGCTGTTTCCCCCGGCGGAGGCGGTTGTCAGCGGCGATGGTCCGCTCACGCTGCGGGCGATGGGCGGCCGCCGGCCGCTGAGCTTCCTGATCGATGGCGGCCCCGTCCCGCATGACCCGGCCCGTCGCGAGGCAACCTGGCTGCCCCCGGGCAGCGGCTGGTATCGGGTGACCGTGCTGGATGCCGACGGAAACGCAGCGCAGAGCGTGATCAGGGTGAAGTAGGGAAGCGCTTCTTTTTTGAAAAAAAGAAGCAAAAAACTTTTACTCCCT
>CAIYPH010000225.1 GCA_903928045.1 uncultured Rhodospirillales bacterium | reverse complement strand
TTTTTGGTTCTTTTTGTTCACAAAAAGAACCGCTTCCTTTTCTCTTTCCATAGCCGCAAAGCCCGCTTGAACCCGACCGGCGAACCGGCACAGGATGGCGCATGCGCCTTGTCCTCATGCTGTTCCTCCTGATCGCGCTCCCCGCTCTGGCGCAGCCGCGCCCGGCGGGCCGTGCCGCCGAGCTGGAGGCGCTGACCGCCGGCCTCAAGGCCGCGCCGAACGAGGAGACCGCCACGAAGATCGAGGGCCGCATGCGCGAGCTGTGGGCGCAGGCGATCGCCCCGAGTGCCTTGCTGCTGATCCGGCGCGGCATGCGCGAACTCGGCAATGCCGCCCCGCAGGAGGCGCTCGATGACATCGAGGCCGCGTTGGTGCTCGATCCCGAGGCGCCCGACGCCTATCTCCGCCGCGGCCTCGCCCGCGCCGAGCTCGGCGATTACCCCGGCGCACTGGCCGATATTCAGGAGACCATCCGCCGCGAGCCCCGCCATTTCCCGGCCTGGGGAAGCCTGTCCCGTCTCGCGGAGGGGCGGGGCGATTTCGCCGGCGCCCTCGCCGCCTGGAGGAAGGTGCTGGAGATCAGCCCCAAGACCTCCGATGGCGAGGAACGCCTGAAGGTGCTGACTCGTAAGCTGCTCGGCGAGGACGCCTGAGCGGCGTTTCCCGGTTCCGCAGAAAAATTGCCTCGCGATGAGAAATTTCCCTTGCGCGCGACATTGCGGTTAGTTATATTCAAATTATCGCAAACAGGAGTGACACAAACACCGTGACCCCGCCGCCCACCCATCGCCCGGCCCAAGCGTCTGACATCGCCACCATCCTCGGTGCGATTCTGCGCGCCCTGCTGGCGGCCTTGTTCGGCGCGAACGTGCGGCGGCGCGATGCCCTGCGCGCGGGCGTGGCCCCGGCCGCGCTCTGCGCCGCGGAGTCCGCGGCGGCGATGCTTGAAGGTGAGGTGGCGGAGGAATGGATCGCCGTACCCGCCCCCTGGCGCAACGCGCGCTGGGGCGTCCCCCCATTCCCTGGCGCGCGGGAACTGGCCTGCGAAGGCGCGTCCGCCGCAAGCCGTGGCCTGGCCTCCGCCGCGCGCACCCGCGCCCCACCCATACCCTTTTCCCGCCCGCACCACCCCTGACCGGCATTGCCAAGGCGGCGATGCGCGGGCGCGGACGCGCGCCCTCAGCGATCCGTCAGCCGCAACTCGATCCGCCGGTTGCGCGCATAGGCCTCCGGCGTCTCGCGCGGATCGAGCGGCTGGTTGTCGCCAAATCCGGTCGCCGCCAGCCGGTTGGCCGGCACCCCCTCGGCGATCAGCAGCTTCACCACGGTGATCGCCCGATTGCTCGACAACTCCCAGTTCGACGGGAATCGCGCGCTCTGCACCGGCTGCCGGTCGGCATGCCCATCCACCCGCAGCAGCCAGTTCACGTCCGGCGGAATCTCCCGCGACACCGTCAGCAGCGTCGCCGCCAGCGTCTTCACCTGGTCCCAGCCCGCCAGCGTCAAATCGGCGCTGCCGACCGGGAACAGCACCTCGCTCTGGAACACGAACCGATCGCCGACCACCTGGATGCCCGGCCGGTTGGCCAGCACCTCGCGCAGCCGGCCGAAGAAATCGCTGCGATAGCGCTGCAACTCCTCCACCTTCTGCGCCAAGGCGGCGTTCAGCCGGGAGCCGAGATTGACGATCTGCGCATCCTTGTCGCGCGCCGATTTCTCGGAGACCTCAAGCGCCGCGCTGACCATGGCCAACTGCGCCCGCATTTCCTCGACGTTGCGGTTGAGCAGCGCGATCTGCGCCCGGGCACTATCGCCAAGCTTGCGCTCATCGCTCAGCAGCGCATCGGCCGCCGCGCGCCGCTGGGCCTCGGTGGTCGCCCGCGACGCCGCCTCGCGCGCCTGGCGTTCAAGGTCGTCGCGCAGGGCGGTGAGGGCGCGGACCTGCTCGCTCATCCGCGCGAGATCCGACAGCCGCGCCTCGATGGTGTCCTTGTCCGCCTTCACCGTGCGGTCGAGCGCCTCTGCCTGGGCCTGCATCTCCTTCAGCCGCGTCTCGGCGGCGGCGATGTCGCGCTCCCGCGCCGCGAGCAGCTTGCGCGCCTCGGTCAACTGGGCGGCGCTGGTGGCCGCATCCTGCGCCGAGCCGTCGCTGCGCTTCGCCGCCTCGGCCGCCTGGGCCTGCAGCAGTTGCGTGCGGGATTGCGCGGATTGCAGTTGCAGATCGCTATCCGCCAGCCGCGCCGCCAGCCGGTCCCGGTCCGCCTTCAGCCCATCGCGATCCGCCGTCAGCCGCGCCTGCTCGCCCCGCAGCGCGGCCAATTGCTGGGTCAACCCGTCACGCGCCTGGGTCGCCGCGGAAAGTTCGCGGCCGAGTTGCGAGATCGAGACCCGCATTTCCGCGGACTGCCCGCGCTCCAGCGCCAGCATGTCCGAAAGTTCCGCCATCGAGCGGTTCAACCGCTCCAGCGCCTGGTCCCGCCCGGACAGCGCGACCGACAGAAACGCCTGCGACAACACGAACACCAGGAGGACGAAAATGATGACCATCAACAGCGTCGACAACGCGTCGACATAGCCAGGCCACGCATTCATCCCCTCATGCCCGCCGCCGCGCCGCCGGAGCGCCATGCTCAGGCTCCGCGCCGGTTCATCGCTGCGGGTCCTCGGCGATGGCGGCGATGGTGCGGGTCAGGATCTTGATCTCGTTGCGCAATTCCGCGGTCGACTGGCTGCGGCCCTGCTCGCTCTCGGTGATCAGCCGCTGGAGATACAGCTCGATATTGCGCAAATGCGCCCGCGCGACGTCATCGCCCTCGGTCCGGTCGGCGAGGCGGGAAATCGCCGGCCCGATCGTCTGCTGCGTCTCCGCCAGCCGCAACATCAACTGCTGGCTGGTCCGCAAGGTGTCGGCGAGGGTCGCGAGCCGTTCGGACAGCGCGAGAATGGCGTTGCCGGTATCCCGCCGGTCATCGTCGCCACGCGACATCGTGCGCTGCAACGCCTCCATGTTTTCCGCCGTCTGCTCCAGCAGCGCCTGGACATACACAGGTACCGACCCGCCACCCTCGGCGTCACCGCCCAGCACGCCGGAGGAGAGCCGGGTCAGACTCGCCAGCCATTCCTCCAACTCATTGAAAAACCGGTTCTGCGCCTGCCCCGCCGTCAGATCGAGAAACCCCAGCACGAGAGCGCTTGCCAGCCCCAGCATCGAACAGGAGAACGCCGTGCCCATCCCCTTCAACGGCTGCGACAGCCCGGATTTCAGCTGCTCGAACAGCGCATTGATGTCCCCGGTGCCGACCGACATGCCGGTAATCACGTCGCCCACCGAATGCACCGTCAACAACAGGCCCCAGAACGTGCCGAGCAGCCCGAGGAAGATCAGCAGCCCGGTGGTATAGCGCGACAACTCCCGGCTCTCATCGAGCCGCGAGGCGATGGTGTCGAGCAGCGAGCGCGTCGCCGGGGCCGAAAGGGTGAACCGCTCCTGCCCATCCTTCGCCTTGCCGGCCCGGAGCGCCAGCATACTCGCCATCGGCGCCAGCAGCCGCGGCGCCGGGAGCGAGCCAAGCCGGGCACGGGCCTTCTGGAACGTCTCCAGCCACGCGACTTCCGGCGCGAGCCGGGTCACCTGGCGGATATTCCAGGAGATCCCGAGCGCCAGTACGGCGAGGATGAGCCCGTTCAGCAGCGGGTTGACCGCGATGGCGTCGATCAGCACGTCCCGCAGCAGCACGCCAAGCACGGCGACCGCGAGCAGGAAGGCGAGCATGCGGTAGAGATATTGCGTCGGTCGCGTCATGGCGTGGGCTTCACGGCAGATTGCGGTTTCACCACGATGTCGGCGCGGTCGGCCGGGTCGTGCCCGATCGACTCCGGGGTGTTGCCGAGCGCGTGGACGTAGATGCGGGTTGAGGGAATTCCCTCGGTGATCAGCAGCGAGCGCAGGGCCAGGCCGCGCGACAGCGAAACCCGCCGTGCCGCCGAGGGGTCCTCCGCGGTGCCGGCGGCGAGCGCGGTAATCGTATAGGTGGTGGTCAGCGTCCGCCCGGCCCGCGCGAGCGCCCGTATCGTGTCCGCGCTGGCCTGCGTCATGTCCGCGCGCCCAGCGCCGAAGGTGATCCGCGTGCCATCCGCGGTGGTGCTCACCCCGCCGGGCGCATCCGCGGTGATCGCCACCGGCATTGGCGGCGGCGCCGGGCGGGTCGGCACCACGGTCGCCGGCGGCAGGGTGGGCGGCGGCGGGGCGGCGGCGGGGATGGCCTGTGCCGGCGCGGCGGGAGAGGGCGCATTGGCCGCCGGATTGGCCGCCGGCACGCTCGCCGCCGCCGGCGGGGCCGTGGGGATGCTCACCGCGGGCCGCGCGGCGGGCTTTCCCGTTCCCTGCGCGGTGGCAGAGGTAGCGGCGAGACTGGCGGCGAAAACGAGGAGCACAAGATTTTTCATCGATGGACCCACCCTAGCCGAGGGGCGGCGCCCGCTCAATGAATGTGATGTGACCACGCGCGCGGGGTTGGCGGGGCGGCCGCGCGCAGCAAAGAGTCAGCGCGACGCGGCTGCGACGCCGTCGGCGACGGCAGCCAGCAGATGGGGATGCATCGGGGGTGTCGCCACCACCACATTGCCCTCGCGCACTTCGCCGCCATCGGGGTCGGTGGCGAAACTGCCGGCCTCGCGGGCGATCAGCACGCCGGCGCAGTAGTCCCATGGCTTGAGGCCGAGTTCCCAGAACCCCTCGTAGCGCCCGGCGGCGACCCAGGCGAGATCGAGCGCCGCCGCACCGAAGCGGCGGATGCCGGCGACTTGCGGCATCAACGTCGCCAAAGTGCGGGCGAAGGCGAGACGGTTGCGCGGTGCCACGGCGGCGAAGGGGATGCCGGTGGCGAACATCGCCTCCTTGAGATCCCGCCGGCCGGAAACGCGCAGGCGGCGATCGTTGAGGAAGGCGCCGATGCCCTTTTCGGCCCAGAACATCTCATCGACGGTCGGCGCATAGATGCACCCGGCCACCGTCTCGATGGTGCCGTCGTCGTGCCGGCGTTCGAGGCCGATCGAGATCGCCCAGTGCGGGATGCCGTGCAGGAAGTTCGAGGTGCCGTCCAGCGGGTCCACCACCCAGCGCCAGGTCCAGTTCTCGGAACCCGAGGCGCCGCTCTCCTCCATGAGGAAGGCATAGCCCGGCCGCGCCTTATACAGGTCTTCGCGGATCGACTGCTCGGCCCGGGTGTCGGCCTGGCTGACGAAGTCGCCGGGGCCTTTCACCGAGACCTGAAGCTGCTCGACCTCGGCAAAATCACGCAGCAGCCGCTTCGACGCGCGCTGCGCCGCGTTCTGCATGACCGTCATATGGGCGGAGAGGCGCATGGCCATGGGGGATCAGCCTTTGTAGCGCTCCATGTAGCTCGCGTCCTCGATGCGGACGACGATCTTCTCGCCGGCCTCAACGAAGGGCGGCACCATGGTCTTCACGCCGTTGGAGAGGATGGCAGGCTTGTAGGAGGAGGTCGCGGTCTGGCCCTTGACCACCGGATCGGCCTCGATGACCTCGAGCACGGCGGATTGCGGCAGATGCAGCGCGACCACGTCGCCTTCGACCAGATCGGCCTCGACGGTCATGTTGTCCTGCAGGAAGGGGGCCTGCTCGCCGAGGATATCCACCGGCACCATCGTCTGCTCGAAGGTCTCGGGATCCATCAGCACGAGGTTTTCGCCGTCGGTGTAGGAGTAGGTGTACTCGCGATTATCCGTCATCAGCCGCTCGACGGTATCGGCGGTGCGCCAGCGCTCATTGGTCTTGTTGCCGGTCTTGAGGTCGCGCATTTCAACCTGGATGAAGGCGCCGCCCTTGCCGGGGGTGATGATCTGCTGCTTGAGCACCGTCCAGCGGCGACCTTCGTGTTCGATCACCTGGCCGGCGCGGATGAGGTTGGCCTGCTGCTTCATCGGGATTCTCTCGGGCAATTCTGGGAATGGTGCAAGGCGCGGCTTCTAGACCGATCGGGGGGCGACGGCAAGGCGAGCGCAGCATGGGAGTTCCGCGAGCCCCGGCTTCGCGCTAGATGCGGGCATGACCCAGCCCCCTTGGCACCCCGAGCAGCTGCAAGCCCGCCTGCCGTTCCTCCGCCGTCGCGCCTTACTGACTGCCGCAGTGCGCGCCTTCTTCACCGCCCGCGGCTATATGGAGGTGGAGACCCCCTATGCGGTCACGGCGCCGGGCGAGGAGGTGCATCTCGCGACCTTCCGCACCGAGCGCATCACGCCGCATGGCGAACGGCGTCCCCTCTGGCTGCACACCAGCCCGGAATTCGCCATGAAACGCCTGTTGGTGGGCGGTGCCGGGCCGATTTTCCAGCTTGCCCGGGTGTGGCGCAACGGCGAGGGCAGCGACACCCATGCGCGCGAATTCACCATGCTGGAATGGTATCGCCCGGGCGCCGACATGGCGTCCCTGATCGAAGAAACGCAAGACCTGCTGCGCGCCGTGCTCCCGCCGGTGGTGACGTGCCGGGGGATCACCACTGATCTCGCCGTGGCCGAGACGCTGCGCATGACCGACGCCTTCGCCCGCCATGTCGGCGCCGACCTGCTCGCCACCGCGGATGACGCCGCGGCGCTGGCCGCTCAGGCCGGGGTGCGGCTGCGTGAGGGGGAGGACTGGGAGGACCTGTTTTTCCGCCTGCTGCTCGACAAGATCGAGCCCGTCATCGGGCGCGGCCAGCCGACCTTCCTCACCCACTGGCCCGCCGCCCAGGCGGCACTGGCCCGGCGGGACCCGGCCGACCCCCGGGTTGCCGAGCGGTTCGAGCTGTTCGTCTGCGGCATGGAACTCGCCAACGCCTTCGTCGAACTCACCGACGCCGCCGAGCAGCGCGCCCGCTTCATCGCCGATCGCGCCCGCCGCGCCGAACTCTACGGCGATGCCGGATGGCCGCTCGATGAGGATTTCCTCGCCGCCCTCGAACACGGCATGCCCCCATCCGCCGGCATCGCGCTCGGCTTCGACCGGCTGGCGATGATCGCCGCCGGCGCGGACCGGATCGACCAGGTGCTCTGGCTGCCCTCGCCATAGCCTCTTCCGGTTTGCCGCCGCCGCGGTCTACGATCCGGCAACGGAGGAAACACACCATGGAAGATCTGCTCATCGGGGTCAGCGGCGGCGGCGTGCTGCATACCGACCAGCACGTGCCGGACGTCGACACTATTTTCGCGATGGTCAAGGACAGCGGCGCCTTCGAC
This sequence comes from uncultured Rhodospirillales bacterium, assembly GCA_903928045.1. Next base: position 2,095 of record CAIYPH010000225.1, on the reverse strand, counting down.
TATATCGAGCGCTCGCCCCCGCCCTTGCAGATCGACGAATTCCGCCGTGCGTCCGAGAAGCACGGCGTGCCGCTCGCGGCCGGCAGTTTCTTCTACATGCTCGGGCGCGACGAGCCGCTGATGGAGTGGCATCTGCGCATCGCCAAAACCTTCGGCGGCCGCGCCCAGAACATGCAGATCCTGGTGCATGACGTGGATGGCAAGCGGGTGACCGACCAGCGTCTGGCCGACACGTTCCTGTGGATTTCCGAAATCGGCGCCAAGCTCGGCGTGATGCCGTGCTTCGAGATCCACGTGAACATGTGGTCCGAACGCTTCACCCGCGTCGCCGCGGTGGGCGATCTGGTGGAGCGGCGTGGCGGCGAGTTCAACATCACCTTCGACCACAGCCACGTCATCTTCAAGATCGGCAACGAGAAGGAGCTCGGCGTCGAGAACAACCGCGAGGATATCGCCGCCGGCAAGCTCGAGCTCGATCCCACCAAGCCCGGCAACATCAGTGACCTCTGGATCAGCAGAAACTGGGTCTCCCACGCCCATGCCCGCGCCGCGGTGCCGAACAACCCGGTGAACGTCTGGGCCAAGCACCCCGATGGCAGCTTCGGCCGCGGCATCCAGTATCCCTTCATCCGCCCCGCGCCAGGCCAGTGGCATTCGGATTGGGATGAGAGCCTGCTGGAGCCGTGGAAAGAGGTGCTGCGGCGGATGATGCGCCACCGCGTCGCCAACCCCGCGAGCCGCCTGCGGCAGATCACGGTGGAGATGATCCCGGCGGTGGATTACGGCGCCGGCGCGAAATACTCGATTTTCGACAACGCAGTGGCCATCGCGCAGTGGCTGCGGCAGAGCTGGCACGAGATCAAGGCGACGGGCGAATAAGCGCGGGGCGGGGCCGGTGTTGCCGGACCCCGCTGCCTGATCGTGCCCCTTAGCGGAACAGGGCGACCGCCGCCGTCAGCGTGACGTAGGCGCCGGCCAGCAGGGGAATGCCCACCGCCGCCCAGGCCAGGGCCGCCTTGCCGTCGAGCCCGCCGCGGCCGATGCCCGACGAGCCGGTGCTGACGGTCGCGAGGTCCGCCTGCAAGGCCGCGACTTCGGCTTCCGGCATGAACCATTTGGCCGCCAAGGCGCGGATCAGCAGGTTGGCGATGAAGCCGACCACCAGGAAGCTCGCGAGGATGTAGAGCGTCTGGTCGTAGACCTGGCTGCGCGGGACGCCGGCGGCGAGCTGGGCCTCGCGGAGGTAGTTCACCACCACCGGCCCGACGATGCCCGCGGTGGACCAGGCGGTGAGGATGCGGCCATGGATGGCGCCGACGAACTGGGTGCCGAAAATATCGGCGATATAGGCCGGCACGGTGGCGAAGCCGCCGCCATACATCGAGAGGATGATGCAGATGAAGGCGACGAACATCGCGAGCCCGCCATGATGCGCCGCCCAGGGCGCGCCGGCGTAGAGGGCGATACCCAGGGTGAAGAACGTCGCGTAGGTCGCCTTGCGGCCGATCTTGTCCGACAGCGAGGCCCAGAAGAAGCGGCCGGCGATGTTGAACAATGACAGCAGCCCGGTGAACCCGGCGGCGACGATGGCGACCGCTTTGCGCTGGTTCTCATCGAGCGCGGTGAAGCCCACGGAGGGCTGGCCGATCAGGGTGCCGCCGAAAATCTCTTGCAGCATGGGCGAGGCGACGCCGATCACGCCGATGCCGGCTGATACGTTGAGGCACAGCACGATCCAGATCATCCAGAATGCCAGCGTCTTGTGGGCGTTCTTCAGATCGACATGGCCGGTGGTGATCATCGCGTTGGTCTGGGCCGGCGGGGTCCAGCCCTCGGGCACCCAGCCCTTGGGCGGCACGCGGTAGCCGAGCGCGCCCGGCACCATGAAGCAGAGATAGATCACCGCCATGGTCACGAAGGTCTGCCAGACGCCGACCGAGGTGGGCGAGCGGAACATGCCCATCAGCCATTCCGCCAGCGGCGCGCCGACCAGGGCGCCGCCGCCGAAGCCCATGATGGCCATGCCGGTCGCCATGCCGCGCCGGTCCGGGAACCATTTGATCAGGGTCGAAACCGGCGAGATATAGCCGAGGCC
>CAIYPH010000224.1 GCA_903928045.1 uncultured Rhodospirillales bacterium | reverse complement strand
TTGCTTCTTTTTTCAAAAAGAAGCGCTTCCTTCCTTCCCACTCCCTTCCGTGCCGCGATGACCCGCTTCCTGCTGCTTCGCGGCCTTGTGCTGATCGCCATGCTGCTGGGCGTTTCCATGCTCGCCTTCGCCATCCCCTGGCTCCAGGGCGGCGATCCCGCGCGGGCGATCATCCAGGCGCGCGTCGCCGATCAAGCCGTCGATCAGACGGCGATCGAGGGCCTGCGGGCACAGCTCGGGCTGGACCGTCCGTTCACCGCCCAGTACGCGCACTGGCTCGGTGACGTGCTGCACGGGGATTTCGGCCTCTCCTTTACCAGCCGCACGCCGGTCGCCGATGCGGTTGGCCACGCGCTGATGATTTCGGCGCTGCTCGCGGTGTCCGCCCTCGCGGTCGCCTTCATCATCGCCGTGCCGCTGGGCACCATCGCGGCGCTGCGGCCGGGCGGGTTGTTCGATGGTACCATGACTTTACTGACCCAGGCGGTCGTCGCCCTGCCGGAATACTGGCTCGCCCCGGTTGGCATCCTCGTCTTCGCGCTGCATCTGCATCTCCTGCCCTCGGCCGGCTTCACCTCGCCGTCCTCGATGGTGCTGCCGGTCGGCGTGCTGGCGCTGCGGCCGATGGCCTACCTGCTGCGCGTCACCCGTGCCTCCATGCTCGACGTTCTGGCCGCCCCCTACATCACCGCAGCGCGCAGCCGGGGCCTCGGCATGACCCGCACGCTGCTGCGTCACGGGCTGCGCAACGGCATCCTGCCGGTGGTGACGCTGCTGGCCCTCTGGCTGGCCGGTCTGATGGGCGGCTCGGTGGTGATCGAGGTGATCTTCGCCATCCCCGGCATGGGCCGGCTGATGTACGAGGCGGTGGTCGACAAGGACCTGCCGATGCTCCAGGCCGGCCTCGTCTGCATTGTCGGGCTCGCGGTGCTGATCAATACCGCGACCGACACGCTGGCACTCGCCATCAACCCGGTGCTGCGAGGCGCGCGTGGCGGGCGCTGAGGCCGCTACCACCCGTCGCCCGCCGCCTGGCGTCTGGGTGTCGGGCGCGGTTACCGGCGTGATCGTGCTGGCCCTGCTGTTCGCGCCGCTGATCGCCCCGCATGACCCCGCACGGCAGGACCTGCTGCACCGCTTCGCCGGCCCCTCCGTGCTGCACTGGCTCGGCACCGACCATCTCGGCCGCGATGAATGGAGCCGGCTGCTCCTCGGCGGCCGTTTCGCGGTATCGATTGCCGCGCTGAGCCTGGTTCTCTCGCTGGGCATCGGTGTCCTGGTTGGCGTCCTCGCGGCCCGCGCCGGAGGCTGGCTGGACGAGGCGATCATGCGGCTGGTCGACCTGCTGATCTCGTTTCCCGACGTTGTGGTGGCCCTATTCATGGTGGCCCTGATGGGCACCGGCCAGGCCACATTGGTGGTGGCGCTGACGGTAGTGTCCTGGACCCCGTTCGCCCGCATGATGCGCGGCCTCGCGCGGGACATCTATCATCGCGACTACGTGCGGGCTGCGGAGATCCTTGGCTGTTCCCGCTGGTTCATCATCTTGCGGCACGTGATCCCCAACGCCATCCGGCCGGTATTCGCGATGGCGCTGCTGCGGTTCGGGCACAAGCTGATCGTCGTCGGCGGCCTGTCATTCCTCGGCCTCGGGGTGCAGCCACCGATGTCGGATTGGGGCTCGATGCTGGCGGAATCGCGCCGCTACATGGAGCGGGAGCCGATGCTGGTACTTGCCCCCGGCCTCGCGATTTTCATCACCGCGCTCGCGGTGACGCTGCTCGGCCAGGGGCTCGATACCATGCGGGACCGGCGATGACGGCGCTGCTCGACATCGCCGGCCTCGAGGTCCGCTTCGGCCTCGGGGCGCCAGTCCTCAAAGGCCTCGACCTGACCGTCCACGCCGGCGAAACCGTGGCCCTGGTCGGCGAATCCGGCAGCGGCAAGACCATGACCGCGCTGGCCGCCATGCGGCTGCTGCCGCGCGGCGCGAGCGTGACGGCGGGTGCGGTCCGGTTCCGCGGCGAGGATGTGCTGGCGATGCCCGCCCGGCGGCTTAACCGGTTTCGTGGCGGCGAGGCGGCGATGATATTCCAGCAGCCGCTGGCCATGCTGGACCCGACGGCGACCGTCGGCAGCCAGGTGGCCGAAGCCGTCGAACTCCACACCGGGCTCTCCGGCGCGGCGGCGCAGGCGCGGGTGCTCAGCCTGCTGCGCGAGGTCGGCATCCCCGCCCCCGAACAACGGGCCCGGGCCTACGCCCACCAGCTCTCCGGCGGCATGGCCCAGCGCGTGATGATCGCCGCCGCGCTGGCCGGCGACCCCAAGCTCCTGATCGCCGACGAGCCGACCACGGCGCTCGATGTCACCGTGCAGTTGCAGATCCTGCACCTCCTCGCCCGCGAACGGCGCCATCGCGGCCTCGGCATCCTGCTCATCACGCATGACCTCGGCGTCGTCGCCGCGCTCGCCGACCGCGCCATCGTCCTTTACGCTGGCGAGGTCGTCGAGGAAGGCACCACCGAGGAGCTGCTGCACCGCCCGCGCCACCCCTATACCCGCGCCCTGGTGCGGGCCTCGCTGTTGCGCGATGAGGCCGACGGGCGGCTGTTCGCTCTCGCCGGCGGGAACCATCCCGTTACCGGCGGCTGCCACTTCCTGCCGCGCTGTCCGACCGCGGAGGATCAGGGCCTGCACGCCCATTGTGCGCGCCACGCCCCACGGCTCGACGTCACCGCCGATGGCCACCGTGTCCGCTGCTGCGCGCCGGGAGTCGAGGTGCTGCCGGAGATGTCGGTGGCGCCGCCGCGCCGCCGCACGCCTGCCGCGGCGGAGCCGGCGCTCACGATACGCGGCCTGGCGAAACACTACGCGATCGACGCCCGGCGCGTCGTCCGCTCGGTCGATGGCGTGGATCTCGATGTCGCCGAAGGGGAGGTGGTGGGTCTGGTCGGCGAGTCGGGCTGCGGCAAAAGCACGCTGGCGCGGCTGCTGCTGCGCATCACGGCGCCGACCGGCGGGCATATCGTGGCGCTCGGCCAGGACCACGGCGCCATGGATCGCGCGGCCCTGCGCGACTACCGCCGGGACGTTCAGCTCGTCTTCCAGGACCCCTTCGCCGCGCTCGATCCCCGCATGCGCCTCGGCGACAGTCTGCGCGCGCCGCTCGACCAGAACGGCATCGGCACCCCGGCGGAGCGGGAGGAACTGGTGCGCGCCATGCTGCGCGAGGTCGGCCTGTCCGATGAGCTGCTCGGCCGGCGGCCCGGCGAATGTTCGGGCGGCCAGTTGCAGCGCGCGGTGATCGCCCGCGCCCTGCTGCTCGGACCGCGGATTCTCGTCTGCGACGAACCGACCTCCGCGCTCGACGCCTCGATCCGCGCCCAGATCCTCAACCTGCTCGAAGACCTCCGCCGCACCCGCGGGCTGACGATGCTCATGATCTCGCATGATCTTCGGGTGATGCGCCGGCTCGCGGATCGCATCGCGGTGATGTATCTCGGCGAAATCGTGGAAGTCGCCGAGACCGAGGCACTGTTCCAGGCTCCGGCACACCCCTACACGCGCGCCCTGCTCGCCGCCGCGCTACTGGGCGAAACCGCGCTCGATGAGGACCACTTCGCGGTGCGCGGCGAACCGCCCAGCCCGCTCGCCCCCCCGCCCGGCTGCCGCTTTGCGCCGCGCTGCCCGGCGGCCTCGGTGCAGTGCACCCGCAGCCATCCACCGCTTGAGCCGCGGGCGTCGGGTGGCGAGGTGCGCTGTTGGCATCCGCTGGGGATCAGCGCTTCGGCCCGGCGCTGACTTGAGCAAAAGGGAAAGGAAGCGCTCCTTTTTTGAAAAAAAGGAGCAAAAAACTTTTAATACTTTGTGTCCTACCGTCCCAAACCATCCCGCCTACGAACGCCAACGGTATG
>CAIYPH010000223.1 GCA_903928045.1 uncultured Rhodospirillales bacterium | reverse complement strand
GTGTTCTTTTTGTGAACAAAAAGAACCAAAAAAACTTTTTGCTCCGTTCCTTGCCGTTGGCGTACCCTCCCGAGGACAGTGGGAGCGGTACCAACCAAGCGGATAAAAGTTTTTTGCTCCTTTTTTTCAAAAAAGGAGACCTTCCTTCCCGCTCGGTTTCCGCCACGCCCAATCTGCCCTAGTCTACCCGCAATGGTTGTCCACCTCGGGGCGGCCGCGTGGAAGGAAGAACGCCATGGCCATCAGGGCAGTTGTGTGGAACGAGTTCGTCCATGAGCGGGAAGACGCCGATGTGCGGGCCATCTACCCCGATGGCATCCACGCCACCATCGCCGCCGCGCTCGCCGCCGACCCCGGAATCACCGCGACGACCGCGACGATGGACCAGCCGGAGCACGGGCTGAGCCAGGCCCGGCTCGACGAGACGGACGTGCTGCTATGGTGGGGCCACAAGGTGCATGGCAGCGTCTCCGACGAGGTGGTCCGCCGCGTGCAGCAACGGGTCTGGGAGGGCATGGGCCTGATCGTCCTGCACTCCGGGCATTTCTCCAAGATTTTCAAGGCCCTGATGGGCTCGCCCTGCAGCCTGCGCTGGCGCGAGGCCGGCGAGCGCGAGCGCGTCTGGGCGATCAACCCCTCGCACCCCATCGCCCAGGGCATCGGCCCCTCGATCGTGATCGAGAACTCCGAAATGTACGGCGAGCCCTTCCTGCTGCCGGAACCGCTGGAGACCGTGTTCATCTCCTGGTACGCCGGCGGCGAGGTGTTCCGCTCCGGCGTCACCTTCCAGCGCGGCGCCGGGCGGATCTTCTATTTCTCGCCGGGCCATGAGGTCTACCCGATCTACCACAACCCCGACGTGCAGACCGTGCTGCGCAACGCGGTGCGCTGGGCCCACAACCCGGCGCCGTCCTGGAAGGGCGTCGAGCAGGCCCCCAACGTGCCGGTCGAGCGGGCGCCCGAGCCCATCACCGTGCGGGGCGCATCGCTGCACAAGCCGGGCGAGAAGGGGTTCCGCTGATGAACCGCTGGCGCATCCTGGTGCTCGGCACCGGGTCGATCGCCGAACGCCACGCCGCCCATTTCGGCGCCATCGCCGACTGCACCCTCATCGCCGCCGTCGACAGCAACGCCGACCGCGTCACCGCCTATGCCGACCGCCACGCCATCGCCGAGCGCTTCGCCAGCCTCGATCAGGCGCTGGCCTGGGGGCGGTTCGACGCCGCGGTGAACGCGACGCCCGACCCGGTGCACTACCCCACCACCATGCAACTCCTCGCCGCCGGCAAGCATGTTTTCTGCGAGAAGCCCCTCGCGGTAAACCACATCGATGCCGCGGTGATGGCCGCGGCGGCGGAAAAAGCAGGGCTGATTAACATGGTCAACCTCACCTACCGCAACGCCTTCGCCATCCAGCGGGCGCGCGAGATGGTGGCGGAGGGCGCGATCGGTGCGCTCCGCCATGTCGAGGCGAGCTACCTGCAAAGCTGGCTCACCGCCAAACACTGGGGCGACTGGCGCACCGAGGAGCGCTGGCTGTGGCGCCTCTCCACCGGCCATGGCTCCACCGGCGTGCTCGGCGATATCGGCATCCACATCGTCGATTTCGCCACCTTCGGCGCCGGGCTCGACATCGCCGCCCTGCAGGCCAGGCTGCATACCTTCGACAAGGCGCCGGGCGGCGCGATCGGCCCCTATCGGCTGGACGCCAATGATTCGGTGGCGATGACGGTGGAATTCACCAACGGCGCCCTCGGCGTCATCCACATGTCCCGCTACGCCACCGGCCACCGCAACGACCTCAACCTCGCCTTGCACGGCGATCGCGGCGCGCTGCGCATCTGGGCGGACGCCGACGATTCGCGGCTGGAGGCGTGCCTGGGGGCCGATATCGAGACCCAGACCTGGCGCATCGTCGAATGCCCGCCGACCCCACGCAATGCCGAGCGCTTCGTCGCCGCCCTGCGTCTCGGCGTCAACGGCACCCCCGATTTCCGCCGCGCCGCCACGGTGCAACAAGTGCTGGACCGCTGCATCGACTCGAGCGCCGAGGGCCGCTGGCTGACGGTCTCCTAGGCCCGATCAGCCGAACAACGGCACCCCGGTCGCCATCAGCAGCAGGACCGCGTTGAGCGCCAGCACGATGACGGTCGCGACGATTGCGAGGGCGCGCACCAGCCGTGTGTTGGCGAAAGCGCCCATCACCGCGCGATCGCTGGTCAGCACCACCAGCGCGATCATCGGGACCGGCAGCGCGAGGCTCAGCACCACCTGGCTCATCACCAGGCTGTCGGTCGCATTGGCCCTGAGCCCGACAATGACGAAGGCCGGCGCCATCGTCAGCACCCGGCGCAGCCATAGCGGGGTCTGGATGTGCAGGAAATCCTGCATGATCCCCTGGCCGGCCATGGTGCCGACCACCGAACTCGACATCCCCGAGGCCAGCAGCGAGGCCATGAACACCGCGGCAGCGGCGCCTCCGAGGAGCGGGGTGAGGGTACGGTAGGCGGTCTCGATCTCCGCGATATCGGGATTCCCGGGATGGAAGGTGGTGGCGGCCATCGCCAGCATGGCCATGTTCACCAGCCCGGCGAAACCCAGCGCGACCAGGACCTCGCGGTTCGAATACCGCAGGATGCGCCGGCGCTCGGCCTCGTCTTCGGCGGGCATGCGGCCCTGCGTGAGGGAGGAGTGCAGGTAGATCGCATGCGGCATCACGGTGGCCCCGATGATCCCGACGGCAAGCGTCACCGCACCACCATCCGGCAGGGCGGGCACCAGGATACCGTGCAGCACGCCCGCCCAGTGCGGCGGGGCGATCGCCAGTTCAAAAGCATAGCAGAGGCCGATGATCAGCACGAAGGCGCCGATGATGATCTCGAGCGGCCGGAACCCGCGGCCGCCGAATTGCAGCAGGAGGAACGTGGCGGTCCCGGTGAGCACCAGCCCGGCCATCAGACTGATCCCGCAGAGCAAAGAAAGGCCAACCGCGCCGCCGAGGAACTCCGCGAGATCGGTCGCCATGGCGGCGATTTCGCTGGCCACCCACATCGCGATGCGCACGCTGGGCCGGTAGCGGGCGCGGCAATGGGCGGCAAGGCTCATGCCGGTGACGATCCCGAGCTTGGCCGACAGCGCTTGGAACAGCATCGCCACCAGGTTCGCGGCCACCACCACCCACAACAGCGAGTAGCCATAGCGGGCGCCGGCCTGGATGTTGGTGGCGAAATTCCCGGGGTCCATATAGGCGATCGAGGCGATCACCGCGGGGCCGGCGAAGGGCAGGAAGTTCAGCACCCCGCGCCGCCGCCCGGCCAGCACGTCGCGGCCGGCGGCCACCGTGCGCTCCGACATATCGGCGCGGCCGATGGCTTCGCTCATTCGCCTATCCAGCTTCGCGGCATCCATGGCGCCAAAGTGTAGCCTCGTCTACAATTGTCAGCCAAGGATGTGGTTCACCGAATGCGCTTGTCAACCCGCCCCGCGTTTGCTCTTGCTACAACACCACTCCGGGAGACCCGTTTTGCCGCCACCCAAGCCGCCGTCCGCCACGCCGGACCTCCCGGCCGAGCCGACCCAGGCGCGGCGGTTCGGCAAGGCGCGCACGGCCCAGGCCTCGGCGCTGCTGGAGGATTACGCCGAACTCATCGCCGACCTGCTGGCCAGCGGCGGCGAGGCGCGGCCGACCGATATCGCGCGCCGCCTCGGGGTGTCCCACGCGACGGCGATCAAAACCATCAGCCGGCTCAAGCGCGAAGGGCTGGCCACGGCCAAACCCTATCGCGGCGTGTTCCTGACCCCCGAAGGTGAGGCATTAGCCGATCGGGTGCGGGCACGGCATCGGCTGGTGGTGGACCTGCTGCTGCGGGTCGGTGTACCGGCCGAGGCGGCGGAGCAGGATGCGGAGGGGATCGAGCATCACGTCAGCGACGTGACGCTCGGGGCCTTCTCACGCTTCCTGAAGGATCATCCCTGACGGATCAGACGATCCCCTTGTCGCGGAGCTTGTTGATCTCTCGCGCGCTCATCCCGAGCAGGTCACCCAGGATTTCGTCGGTATGCTCGCCGAGCACCGGCGGCGGGACGCGATAGTCGGCCGGCGTTTCCGAGAGTTTCACCGGGTTGGCGATCACCTTTACCGGCACGCCGGACGTGTGGTTCATCTCGATCACCATGTTGCGGGCGACGACATGGGGGTCGGCGAAGACCTGTTTGAGGGTGTTGATCGGGCCACAGCCGATTTTCAGCGCCTCGAGCTGCTCGACCCAGTCCGCGGTGGTGCGGGTCCGCATGGTCTCGTTCAGGGTCTCGGTGACGAGCTTGCGGTTCTGTACGCGGGCCGGGTTGGTGGCGAAGCGTTCGTCGTCGAGCAGGTGGGAGATCCCGAAGGCGTCGCAGAAGCGCTTGAAGGTCGGGTCATTGCCGACGGAGAGCACGATGTGGCCGTCGGCGGTGGGGAAGACCTGGTAGGGGACGATGTTGGGGTGTTGATTGCCGAGGCGGGGTGGGTTCTCCCCCGTCGCGAGGTAGTTCATCCCCTGGTTGGCGAGCCAGGCGACATGGGTGTCGAGCATGCCGATATCGACCTGCTGGCCCTGGCCGGTCCGTTCGCGGTGGCGCAGGGCGGCGAGGATTCCGATGCAGCCGTAGAGGCCGGCGAAGACGTCGGCGACGGGGATGCCGACTTTTTGCGGCTCGCCTTCGATTTCGCCGGTCAGGGACATTACCCCTCCCATCGCCTGGATCAGCGCGTCATAGCCGGGGCGGGGGGCGTAGGGGCCGGTTTGGCCGAAACCGGTGATGGAGCAGTAGATGATGGAGGGGAAGGCCTTGTGGACCTGCTCGTAGCCGAGGCCGTACTTGGCCAGCGCCCCGACCTTGAAGTTCTCG
>CAIYPH010000222.1 GCA_903928045.1 uncultured Rhodospirillales bacterium | reverse complement strand
GTGCGTGAGTTCCTCGCCTGAAATGCTTCCCTTTTCTGCGGAAGCGATTCGTAATTAACGACGAATTAACGATACATTGACGATGTGATTTTTCGCTTGCACGGACGCCGGAATGACGGAATTTACCGGCGACGATGCGAATTCACCCGGAAGGCCTGGGCTTCACTCTCCTGCTCGGCGCCATGGCAGGGCTGCCCGCGCTATCAATCGATATGGCGCTCCCCGCGCTGCCGGAGATCCGAACGGCTCTCGATGCCGACGCAGCCAGTGCGACGGCGACGCTGAGCATGTTCCTGTTCGGTTTCGGCGCGGCGCAGCTCATCGTCGGCCCGCTCTCCGATCGGATCGGGCGCCGGCCGGTGCTGGCGGTGGCGATGGCGTTGTACATCCTCGGCAGCGCGGCGAGCAGCTTCGCCCCCTCGATCGGCCTGCTGTTGCTGGCGCGCGCCGCGCAAGGGGCAGGGGCAGCCGGCGGCACCGTCCTGGCTTTCGCGATCATCCGCGACTTGTTCGAGGGCGAGGCGGCCCGGGCCCGGCTCTCGACGGTGAGCCTGGTGTTCAGCCTCGCGCCGGTGATCGCGCCGACCATCGGCGGCGGTGTGATGCTGCTGCTCGGCTGGCGGTCGATCTTCCTTTTCCAGCTCGCCACCGGCGCGCTGCTCGCGGCGGCGGCGCTGCTCGGCCTGCCCGAGACGCGGCGCGATCTTCCGCCGCCGCCTTATTTCGCGATCCTGCGGCAGCGCCGCACCATCGCCTTCGGGGTGATTGGCGCACTCAACCTCGGCAACGTGTTTTGCGTGGTCGCCGGGGCGCCGATGATCCTGCTCGGGACGCTCGGGTTGTCGACGCCGATGTTCGGGGCGGTGTTCGCGATGATCACCACCGGCGTCTTGGCTGGCGCCTGGATCAACCGGGGTGCGGTCCATTTCCGCTGGTCCGCGGCCTGGCCGCTCGGGCTCGGGCTGGGCGGCGCCGCGCTGGCGTCGCTGACCGGCATGGTGCTGGGCGACGCACCGCTGATGACGCTTGGCGTGCTGGTGCCGATCTTTCTGCTCACCACCCTGAGCCGCGGCCTCACCAGCCCCAACGTGACCCATGCCGCGCTTGAGCGCATCCCCGCGATGGCCGGCGCCGGATCGGCGCTGATCGGCAGCATGCAGATGCTGACTGGCGCCGTCGCCGGGGTTGTCGTAGGCACCATGTTCGACCGCTTCGGGCCGGCCGGGCTGATGATGACCATGGCCGGGTTCGGTGTTCCGGCGCTGGTCGCCTGGATCTACGTGGAGCGGACCTACCGGTGATCTTCCAACTCGCTGCCCTCTTCATGGCCGCCGTCGCGGCCGTGCTGGCCCTCGTCGCCGTCCTCGCCGTGCAGCGTCAGGGCGCCCAGTTCGAGAAACTTCGCCTGCTCGGCGAGCAGACCCTGGCCGCGCAGCGCAGCGAAACCGAGACGCTCAGGGCTTCGCTCGCCGATACCGAGCGCGCCCTGGTGACGAGTTTCACCACCGGCGCCGGCGCGCAGCGGCTCGAGCTCGGCACCACCCTGGCCGAGATGCGGGCCGCCCTCGATCAGCGCCTGGCCGAACTGCGCGAGGGCAACGAGCAGCGCCTGTCGGACATCCAGAAAACCCTGGCCACCCAGCTCCAGCAGGTCAGCGACCGGCAGACCGCGGCCGGCGCCCAGCTCCGCCTGGAAGTGACCACCGCGATCGCCGACATGCGCACCGCGCTCGATGCCCGCCTGCGCGAGATGCGCGAGGGCAACGAGGCCAAGCTTGAGGCGATCCAGAAGACGGTCAACGAGCAGCTGCACGAGGCCGTCGAGAAGCAGATGACCACCAGCTTCCAGCGCGTCAGCGATCAGTTCGCCCAAGTGCAGAAGGCGATGGGTGACGTGCAGGCGGTCACCGCGCAGATCGGCGACCTCAAGCGCCTGTTCGGCAACGTCAAAACCCGCGGCGGCTGGGGCGAGACCCAGGTGCGCGCGATGCTCGACGATATCCTGCCGGTCGGCGCCTACGAGACCAACTGGAAGCCGCGGGCGGGGGCGGACGAGGCGGTGGAATTCGCCGTCGTGATGCCGATGCGGGGTGCGACCAAAGTCTATCTGCCGGTCGACGCCAAGTTCCCCGTCGAGGATTATGAGCGCCTCCTGCTGGCGCTCGATGCCGGCGACGCCGACGCCGAGAAGCTCGCCCGCCGGGCGATGGAGAAGCGGGTGCGCGACGAGGCGAAGAAAATCGCCAGCAAATACATCGCGCCCCCCGCGACGGTGGATTTCGCCGTGATGTACCTGCCGACCGACGGGCTCTACGCCGAGATCGCCCGCATCCCCGGCCTCGTCGCCGACCTCGGCAACACCAGCCGCGTGCTGGTGATGGGGCCGACGATGTTCCCGGCTTTGCTGCGCACCATCCATCTCGGCTACCTCACGATGACGCTGGAGGAGAAATCCGCCCATATCGGCGAGTTGCTGGAGGCGACCAAGGCCGAGATGGGCAAGATGGACAAGGTGCTGGAAACGCTGGGCAAACAGGCCAACACCTTCAGCAACACGATCGAGAGCGCGCGGGTGCGCACCCGGGCGATCGGGCGGACCTTGAAGACGGTACAGTCGGCCGACCCGGTGGCCGCTCAGCGGCTGCTGGGCCTGACCGATGACGGCGGGGAAGACGACGAACCGGGCTGACGCGCCCATCTGCAACTGACCTGCAGATTAAACATCCCTTAACAGCCGCCGTGTCAGTCTTCACCCCGAACGATAAACCAGGGGTGCAGATCGTGTCGCTGCTGTGGATGCTGGCGTCCCTAGGGCCCCCATTGCTTCTGATGGCCTATGGCGTGTTCAAGGCCCGCGAGACCTGGGCCAGCCGCTGCCTGTGGGTCGGCGTGCTCGCCGGTGCCTGTTCGGCGGTGCTGGTGGCGCCGCTGGAAGTCAGCCTCGTCCGCATGCTGCACCTCCCGGCATCGGTCATCGCCTCGCCGAACCCGATGCACGCCATCAAGACCGGCTTTCTCGTCGCGGCGCTGCCGGAGGAGCTGGCCAAGTTCATCGCCCTGCTGCTCGCCATGCTGATGATCGACGAGCGGCGGCTGCGCAGCCTGCTGATGGTGTCGATCGCGGTGGCGATGGGGTTCGCCGGGCTCGAGAACATCCTCTATCTGATGCATGCCGGCGCGGATTGGCAGACGGTTGCGTTGCTGCGCGGCGGCTCGGCGGTGCCGATCCATGGCGTGTGCGGCCTCATGATGGGGGCGCTGGTGCTTGGCACCATTGCCAACGACGTTGACCGGCTGTTCGGCCTGGCGATGGCGTTGCTGGTGCCGATCGCGCTGCACGGCACCTATGACGCGCTGATGATGCTCGGCGATCCCGCGGCGCAGGACTGGAAGACGCCGGTGGTGGTCATGGCGATGCTCGGTGGCGGGCTCCTCGCGGTCGGGCTCGGCAACACCGCGCTGCATGCGGCCGGGCGCGCCGGCGACGCGGCGGATTCGTCGGCCCGCCTCGGCGGCATGCTGCGCTGGGTCGTCAAACGGGCGGCGCGCGCCTATCTCGGCCTGCTGCTGG
>CAIYPH010000221.1 GCA_903928045.1 uncultured Rhodospirillales bacterium | reverse complement strand
CCACAAGCCATTCAAAATGCCGGCTTGGCCGGTGCGGGTGGACGGGAAGCCGTCGCGGGTGCAGGCGTCTCCGGTCCTGGGCGCCAACACCGCCGAGGTGCTGGGCGAGTGGCTCGGGTTGGATGCCGCTGGGGTGGAGGAGTTGCGGGCGGAGGGGGTGGTTTAGTCCGCCAGAATCGCTACATTTGGTCATTAACGGGCGTGCCGTCAGACGCCCGATATGCTCCGAGCGAAAGCATGCATCTGCTCGACCGTCCACAACGGTTCGTCAGCATCGGCCGTCGCTCGCTCGCGTGCCCGCCGTGCCATCCAGCGGCGATGCTCGGGATCGGGATGCTCCTCCCCGAGCGCCTTGATCGCGGAATAGGCCTCTGCACCAGGGAGCGTTGCCAACATGTCGAACAACGTGTTGCGTGCGTGCTGTGCATTGTCACGGAGCGTCGGCGAATACACGCCTTTGTTCGCCCGCTCTATGTCTTCCGCCGCGCGGATATATCGGTGCATGAGGATGTAGAGCACCTTCAGATCCCAGACGTTGCGATAGGCGCGTACCCTCGTCCCGGTCCCATGCCTGTCACCGAGCAGGTCCGTGGCGAACTGCTGAGCAAAGGTCGAAGCCTCGAGCGCCGGAAGCAATTCCAGTGTCGCCTCAAGCGCCGGGATGGCCTCGAGCGGATTTGTATCCACCCATAGTGCAAACCATCGCGGCTGCTGATTGGCCAGTGCTGACCCATTGATCTTTCTTACTGCCAGCTCTGCGAGTTTGGCAGGCGTGGTTCCACCATCCGCCAGGATATTGAGGCAATAGCGCAGCCCGTCGGCATTAGGTATATCGTTTTCACACAACCAGTCGAGGATGAGTGGCGCGACTTCCGCGTGTAGCCACGGCGAATGATAAAGAATGTCGTGCAGGATATAGTGAAGTGGCTGGCCCTCGACGCTGTGCTCAAGCTCCCAGATCAATTCCTTCGTAACGGATTCGAGGCCGACCCGGGGATAGGCCCGATAAAGGGCCTCGAACCAGCCCGGCAGGCCGTTCAGTTCCGAGGTGATATAGCGGAACGCGTGCCGTGCCTCATCCGACGTGAGGTGCTGTGCAAATGCACTGTCCTCGGCGGCCTCGATCGCGAGCCCCGCCATGGCGAAGATCAGCGACATGGGTATCGAGTTCCCTTCTGCCCCTTCGGATCGAAGCCCAGGCTGGTAAGCGCGCCAGTGCGCCAACGCCGCGTCGCGATAAGCCCGCGCGACAGCCTCCCCGAACTCGGGGATGAGCGCGCGCCAATTCGTTCCGTCCTTCCGGTCGACCGCCATGCGATCCTTCGACGTACTGGCCCAAAGATGATATTGGTCCGGACTGAACTCACCCGGTTTAAGACCGGCTGGGTGGAGTACCCGATCTGGATTGTTCTTGAGTTCGCGCACCCAGTCGGCGCGCCTCTGCTGTTCCTCTCGATCCCGAGCCTCGCGTTGCCTTTCCCATTCGCGATGTTCAGCATCCATCTTCTCCATCACAGGGGAAGACTTAGGATTGAGGTGCGCCTCAAGTATGGCCTCGAGCTTTTCATTACCCTGGACGGCGGCCCGCAAGGTGGGCAACCATGCTGAGGGCCGATCAGCCTGGATATAGATGCCGATGCTGCGCGCCAGTGCCACCAGCCGGTCGTCGCTGTCCGTCTTTGTGTGAATCCAGCCCACGCAACGTTCGAAATCCTGCGGCCCGAATTGCCAGAAATGCCCGAGAAAGGCGATTTGCCAATCATCGGTCAACGCTTGGCTCGTCTCCGCCAACTCGGCGCGACACTGAGCAATGCTCGTCCAGTAGAGGAGGTCGTTGAGTTCCCGCCACCGTTGTACATTTTCATCAAGTTTCAATTTGTATTCAGAAAAATCATAGCTCTCCCGATAGTGCAGCGCTGGCATGTTGCGCATAATGGCGAGTGCGCTGGACGAGAGTGCCTGGGCAGAATGCGCAGCCACCAACCTGTCGACGGCATGCAACGCTGGCGCCATCAGCCAAGCAAATTCTTCTGACACATGGCACACGCCGCGTTCGATGACCGGCTCACGGATAAGAAAGTCGTTCATACCGGCGACCAGTCGGCCTGTCGGTTGGTCCTCCGCCTCATCCGCCATCAATGGCAGACGATCGACGAACGCATGCAACGCCTGCTCAAGACCGGTTGCCTTATAGCGCTCAAACCGGGCGACGCGCTCAAGCGTGCGCAGCAGTAACTCCACGCTGCGCGTCGTGGGCGCTGCGCCGTCGAGAAACTCGGCAAGAAGTCGGCGATCCAATGGACCGGGGTCGCCCGCGATTTTATCCCACACGCTATCTTTTTGCTCAGCATCGCCGACCGTCATCACACCCCGGATGGCGGCGATCCGCGCGTAAAGCCCGCGGGCCGAATTGCAGGCGATATCCATCAACGCTGGCACGCAGGCCGTCATTTCCCCCTGCCAGACCAGCCGGCCGAGGAAGAACACAACATCGTCATTGCTTCCATATTTCTCGAGCAAAGCAAGGGCATCGATTGTGAGTTCGGGGGTCGCGATCCGCCCTATCGCAGTATTGTCCATGACGCCGTTACTCCCTTCCCGTTGCGATCCGCTCGACGATGTCTGCGAGCATGGTACGGCGTACCGCGAGTGGCAGGCGGGAGGGGGCGCCGCCCTCGCTCGCTATTCCAGGCTCCAGCGCCAGGGTCTTGTCCCGTACCCCCTCGTCCAGGAGGATCAGCCAAGTCAGTGTCGGCCGCATACGTGGTACAATGACCTGCTCGCCATAGCTCTCGCGGAAGAACAGATGCTCCACGCGTGATCGGCCGCTCGGTTGGACCAGCAGTTCGTGGGCCCACTCCGCGCTCAACAGCTCACGGATTTCACGGTGACGAAAACGGACGCTGGTGTAGACGATATCGTCGAAAATACCGGTGCGCAGCAACGCATCGAGTTCCGGTGCGGTCCAGTCCGGCAGCAGCAGGCGCGGGTCGATCCGGTCTGGACTATGCACACCGTCTGGCAGGCAGATAATCGACTTACCAGTGAGCGTCACGGCACCGGCCAGTGCCCGCGCGCCCGCTTTTGCTTTAACCGCGCTTATACCGACTATCGCACTGGAGGCGGAAAGGGGGGCGAGTTGCAGTTCAACCATCCGTTGCAACACGCCAAGGCGGCTTCCTAGCAGCCTGTCGGACTTACGCCCACCCCGGCTTTGAGTTAGAATCGTAACATCGATTCCCTCTCGCCGGACCCGCGCGAATGGCCAATTTCCGCCCCTCCGACCGTTGCACCGGCTTCCT
>CAIYPH010000220.1 GCA_903928045.1 uncultured Rhodospirillales bacterium | reverse complement strand
CGGCGACCACCGAGATCTACTCAGGCGAAGACAATATTTCACTACACGACGCTCTTCCGATCTATCCCCGCCTCGCGCCCCCCAACGCATCGCGCCCTCCAACGCCCCCCGATCCCCAAAAAAACCCCGATTCCCCTCCCCGCCTCATCACGCCCATTTTGTTACGTTTTAGCAACAAAACCAAACGGATAAAAGTTTTTTGCTTCTTTTTTTCAAAAAAGCAGCGCTTCCTTCACGGCAAATCAAAACTCACCACAATCGCCGCCGAGGCAATCACCGCGCTATCCCGCCCATCCTCATCCGGCACATCGAGCCCACCCTTGGTGACGGTCACCGTCACCTCCCCATAGGGCAAGGACGCCTTCACCCGCTCGGCGTCCACCTTGGCCGGGTCCTGCACCCCGATCGTCACCGCGACCTGCATTTTCTTGATGTCGAGCTTCAGCGCCCGGATGAACGACAGCGAGGAGTGATGCAGCGCGTCCTGCACCGCCCGCAGGGCTGCCTTTGTGTAATCCCCGCCGTGCAGATCATTGCCGGCGCCCATTTCGAGGATGATACGCTTGAGTGCCATGTCCCCGCCCCCTCAGACGTCAAGCCGCACGATGGCCGCCGCATGCGCCATCACGGTCGCCCCGGTGCCATCCTCGGTCGGAATTTCGAGCCCCCCTTCGACGCAGGTCACCGTGCCGGTGCCATGGGGCAGCACCGCCAGCACCTGCGCCTTGTCCACCAGCTCGGGGTGGGGAACGCCGATGGTGATGTCCACCCGCATCGCGTCGATATCCACCCCCAGCGCCCGCATGATGGTCAGCGAATTGTGCCACAGCGCGTCGCGCAGCGCCCGCACCGCCGCCTTGGTATAGTCCCGCCCGCGAATATCGGTGCCCATGCCGATCTCGAGCACCATGCGTTTGCCGTCCATCGACGTTCTCCCATCTGTTGCCCGCATCGTGCGCCGGAGTGTCGTTTACGCGCAACTGGCCTCGGTGCTACCCTGCAAGGGAACCAGCCGGCGGGGGACCCCATGCGTATCAGCGCCATGCAGATGAATTGCAGCCACGTCAAAGCCGACAACATCGCCCAGGCCCAACGCCTGATCGACGGCGCGATGGAGTCCGACCGCCCCAACATCGTCAGCCTGCCGGAAATGTGGAGCTGCCTCGGCGGCGATCGCGCCATCAAATTCGCCGAAGCCGAGGAACTCCCGCCCCCCGGCAGCAACGCGCCAGGCGGCGCCGCCTACGAATTCCTCCGCGGTGTCGCCCGCGACCGCCGCATCGTCGTCCATGGCGGCTCGATCGCCGAGAAATCCGGCGAAAAACTATTCAACACCACCGTCGTGTTCGACCCCTCCGGCGTCGAAATCGCCCGCTACCGCAAAATCCACCTCTTCGACATCGTCACCCCCGACGGCACTGGTTACCGCGAAAGCAGCACCTATGGTGGCGGCTCGGAGATCGTCACCTACGAGGCCGATGGGGTGAAAATCGGCTGCGCCATCTGCTACGACGTCCGCTTCCCCGAGATGTTCCTCGCTCTGCGCCGCGCCGGCGCCGAGGTGATTTTCCTCCCCTCCGCCTTCACGCTGGCCACCGGGAAGGACCATTGGGAGGTCCTGATCCGCGCCCGCGCGATCGAAACCCAGTGCTGGATGGTCGCCCCCGCCACCTGGGGAAAACACACCGAACGCGCCGGCGATCGCTTCACCTACGGCCACTCCCTGATCTGCGACCCCTGGGGCCACGTGGTCGCCAAAGCCTCGGACGGCGTGGGCTGGATCACCGCGCGGATCGACAGCGGACTGACCGGCCGGGTTCGCCGCGACATGCCGGTTCTGGACCATCGGAAACTCGTCTGATGCCCACACCCGGCGAAATCAGCCGGATCAGCTTCCTCGCCTCCTCCGCCCCCCTCGCCCAGGACAGCCGCGCCCGCCTCGCCGCCCGCTATGGGGACGTCGCGCCCGAGAACGCCCAGGTCATCGTCGCCCTCGGGGGGGACGGGTTCATGCTGGAAACCCTCCACCGCATGCTCGGCCGCGGGGTCGCGGTCTACGGGATGAATTGCGGCTCGGTCGGCTTCCTGATGAACGCCTTCAGCGAGGAAGACCTCCCCGCCCGCCTCACCAGCGCCCAGGCCGCCGAACTGCACCCGCTGCGCATGACCGCCACCACCCGCGATGGCCGCCACCACGAGGCCCTCGCGCTCAACGAAGTCTCCCTGCTCCGCCAACTCCGCCAGGCCGCGAAAGTGCGCATCACCGTCGACGGACGGGTGCGCCTCTCCGAACTCATCTGCGACGGCGTCCTGGTCGCCACCCCCGCCGGCTCCACCGCCTACAACCTCTCTGCCCATGGCCCCATCGTGCCGCTCTCGGCCAATCTCCTGCCCCTCACCCCGATCAGCGCCTTCCGCCCGCGCCGCTGGCGCGGGGCCCTGCTGCCGAGTTCGGCCCAGGTGCTGTTCGAGGTGCTGGAGCCCGATAAACGCCCCGTCGCCGCGGTCGCCGACTTCACCGAGGTGCGTGACGTCATCTCGGTTGCCGTCCGCGAGGACCGCGGACTCGCCGCCACCATCCTGTTCGACCCCGATCAGGGACTCTCCGAACGCATCATCGTCGAGCAATTCACCGTCTGACCGTCACCCAATCCCGCCGATCCCGAATCCGCGCTGCAGGATCGCCTCCCGCAACCGCTTGATATGCGCCGGCCCCGTCGCGCAACACCCGCCGACGATCCGCGCGCCCCGGTCGATCCACTCCAGCGCGATCGCCGCATAGGCCTCCGGGCTGAGATCCTCGCGGAGGGTGATCTGCTCCAGCGTCCGCCCCGGCACAAAGGTCGCGGGGACGGGCATGAAGCCGTTCGCATATCCGCCCGCCGGTAACCCGGTAGCGGCCAAAGCCGGGATCGCCGCGGTGATCGCCTCCGGCGGCGAGCAATTGGCCAGCACGGCCGAAACCGGCAGGCCGTCGAGGGCCGCGTGCGCCTCCGCGATGCTCTCGCCGGAGCGGAGACCGCCGCCGTCATCGGCCAAGGTCCATGCGACCCAAACGGGCTTCCCGGTCTCGCAGGCCGCCTGGGCCGCGGCCCGGCCCTCCTCGGCGGAGGAGAGGGTTTCGCAGCGGAAGAAATCGACATGCGGCGCCTGCAGCTCCGCGAGACGCCGGTATTCCGCCAGGTTGGTCGCGAACGGCCGCACCCGGTCCGGCCGATAGGTGCCGTTCAACGGCGGAAGACAGCCGGCGATCGCCACCCCCGCCACCCCCGCCGCGTCGCGCGCGCGGAGCGCGAGGTCGCAGGCGATGCGCTGCAGCTCCGGCACAAGGTCCTCCTCCAGCAGGATGGCCATGCGGGTGAAGGTGGCGGAATAGGCGTTGATGGTGATCATCCGCGCGCCGGCCGCGATGTAGTCGGCATGGACCTGCTGCACCAGTTCGGGTTCGGCGAGCAGATATTCGGCCGACCAGCGGCGGGGGGATTTGTTGGCGGAGCGGTTCAGCAGCTCCTGGCCGGTGCCGCCCTCGAGGAGCACGATATCGGTCATGTCGGGTCTTTCAGGTGAGATGGCAGCGGACGCTGTGGCCGCCGCCGAGGTCGCGCGTTGGGGGAGCTTGGGTGCGGCAGATCTCGCCGATCCGCCGGTGGCAGCGGTTCTGCGCCGGACAGCCGCTTGCGGGCGGGCCGGATTCGACGATATCGGCGGCGAGCAGAAGGGGGACGTGATCGGGGTCGGGTTCCAGCACGGCGCCGAGCAGAGCCTCGGTATAGGGGTGCGCGGGGGCGGCGTAGACGGCGGCGACGGGGCCGGATTCGCAGATCCGCCCCTGGTAGAGCACCACCACCCGCTCCGCCACCGCGCGGACGACGGCGAGATCATGCGAGACGAACAGGCAGGCCACGCCGCGCTCGCGGCGGAGCCGGTCAAGCAGGGCGATGATGGCGGCCTGCACCGAGACGTCGAGCGCGGAGGTGATTTCGTCGCACAGCACCACATCCGGCTCGGCGGCGAAGGCGCGGGCGATGGCGACGCGCTGCTTCTCGCCGCCGGACATCTGGCCCGGTAACCGATCAAGGTAGTGCGGGCCGAGGCGGACTTCGCCCAGCAACTCGGCTGCGCGCGCGCGCAGGGCCGGGCCGGTGAGGCCGGAGTAGAGGCGCAATGGCTGGGCGAGGATCTCGGCGACGGTGTGGCGGGGGTTGAGGCTGTCGTCGGGGTTCTGGAAGACGAGTTGCACGGCGCGTAGGGCGCGGGGCGCGCGCTGGCCGAGACGCTGTGGCAGGGGTTCGCCCGCGAGATCGATGGTGCCGGATTCCGCGGGGATGAGGCCGGCGATCGCCTTGAGGATGGTGGATTTGCCGCTGCCGGATTCACCGACCAGGCCGACTGTCTCGCCGCGGGCCAGGGCGAGGGCTATCTCCGCCACCACTGGGGGTGGAAGGGGGGCGGCACGCAGGCGCTCCAGCAGCGATTGGCGGCGGTAGCGCACCGCGATGTGGTCGAGCCGCAGCACCGGCGCGCCCGGCTCGGTCGGCGCCGCCGCCGGGGAGAGCGGATGGAGCGCGCTTTGCCCGGCCGCCGCGGTCGGGCGATGGCAACGCAGCATGCCACCATCGGCGAGCGGGGTGATGGGTGGCGGAGTGTCAGTGCAGGCGGGTTCGGCGAGGGGGCAGCGCGCCGCGAACGCACACCCCTCCCCAGCCCCGCCTGGCGCCGGGGGGCGGCCCTCCATCGGGACCGGCAAGCCGCCACCGCTGAGCCGGGGGATCGCGGCGATGAGGCCGCGCGCATAGGGGTGCGGGGGCGTGCGCAGGATGTGCCGCGCGGTGCCCTCGGCGATGATTTCGCCGGCATACATCACCGCCACCCGGTCACAGACCCGCGCCACCGCGCCGAGATCGTGGCTGACATAGACCATCGCCAGACCGCGTTCGCGGGCGAGGGTTTGCAGGAGATCGAGCACATGGGCCTGGGTGGTGACGTCGAGCCCCGTCGTGGGTTCGTCAAGCAATAGCGCCGCGGGCTCGCCGGCGAGGGCCATGGCGATGGCGACGCGCTGCTGCTGGCCGCCGGAGAGCTGAGGGGGGTAGCGATCGGCGATGTCGGCGGGGGTGGGGAGGCGGACCTTGGCCAGCAGGTCGATCACACGGGCCGGGCGATCGGCGGCGGGGATCGGGCTGTGGAGGCGAAGGGCCTCGGCGATCTGCGGGCCGACGCGCAGCGTGGGGGTGAGGGCCTGGCCGGCGTTCTGCGGGATCAGCGCGAGCCGGCCGCCGCGCAGCGCCATGGCGGCGGGGGAGAACATGTCCATGCCGGCGAAGCGCACGCTGCCCGCGGTGATCACCACGCCGGGCCGCAGATAGCCCATGGCGGACAAGGCGAGCGTGCTCTTGCCTGAGCCGCTTTCACCGACGATACCGAGACTTTCGCCGGGGCCGATCGCGAGATCGATGCCGCGCAGCAGGGGCAACAGGCTCCCGTCGCCCCGCCGCAGGGCGGCGTGCAGCCCGGCGATTTCGAGCAGGGGTTCAGTGCGCGACATGCTGCGCCCGATCCAACCCGGCCGCCTTGGCCAGCGCGTCGGCGGCGAGGTTGATGCCGATGATCAGCGTGGAAAGCGCCAGCACCGGGGCCAGCGCCGCCCAGGGGGCGATGGCCATGGAGCTGCGGCTGTCGGCAATCATCAGCCCCCAATCCGGCGTCGGCGGGGCGACGCCGAAGCCGAGGAAGGAGAGCGAGCTGAAGGCCAGCAGCATCCAGGACCAGCGCATCGCCCCCTCGACCAGCAGGGCGTCGCGCACATTGGGCAGGAGCTCCCGCAGCACGATGCTGGCCGCGCCATGGCCGCGGGCGCGGGCGGCGGAGATGAAGTCGCGCGCCACCACGCCCTGGGCGGCGGCGCGGGCGATTCGGATCACGGGGACGCCGTAGAAGAACGCCAATGTCACCGTCAGCACCGGCACTGAGGCGCCGAAGGTGACGATGATAAGCAGCATCTTGAGGATCCACGGCAAGGCCAGCACGGAATCGACGAGGCGCATCAGCCAGGCATCGAGCCTGCCGCCGGTGAGGGCCAGCCAAATGCCGAGCAGCCCGCCCCACAGCACGGCGAGCGGGGTGGCGATGCCGGTGACGATGATCGCCTGGCGGCCGCCGAGCAGCGTGCGGGTGAGGATGTCGCGGCCAAGTTCGTCGGTGCCGAGCCAATGGGCGGCGCCCGGCGGGTCGAACATCGCATTGCCGTCGATGGCGATGGGGTCGAACGGCGAGAGCAATGGGGCCAGCACGGCGAGGGCGATGTGCAGCAGCACCAGCCCGGCGCCGATCGCGCCGGAGGGGCGGGCCAGCATGCGGCCGGCGAGACCGAGGGCGGCGGGGCTAGCCATGTCCGGCCCGGGTGCGCAGGCGGGGATTGAGCAGGAGGGCGAGCAGGTCGGCGGCGAGGTTGACGCCGACATAGACGCTGCCGAGCAGCAGGGCGATCGCCTGGACCACCGGGAGGTCCCGCTCGGTGATGGAATCGACCAGGAAGCGGCCGAGGCCGGGGTAGTTGAACACCTTCTCCACCACCACGACGCCGCCGAGCAGCCAGGCGATGGTGAGCGCGATCACGTTGATGGCCGGCAGCAGCGCGCTGGGCAGCACGTGCACGAGGATCACGCGATGTTCCGGCACCCCCTTCAGCCGGGCCATCTGCACGTAGTCGGAGGCCAGCACGTCGATCACCGAGGAGCGGACGGTGCGCAGGATATGCGCGGTCATCACCATCGCCAGCACCGCGACGGGGAGCAATATGCCGGGGAAGAAGGCGGACAACGGCGCGGAGGGATCGGCGGTGACGATGCCGGGGAGCCAGTCCAGCCAGATCGAGAAGACGAAGATCAGCACGGTGGCGGAGACGAATTCCGGGATGGTCATCACCAGGATGCTGGCGACCGAGGCCACAACATCGAATGCGCGGTCCCGCCGCAGGGCCGCGCCGATGCCGAGCAGGACGGCGAGCGGTACGCCGGCGGCGAGCGCGCAGGCGGCGAGCAGCAGCGTGTTGCGCAGACGGATCGACAGCATCGGCCCGATCGGCTTGCCGCTGCCGGCGGACGTGCCGAGGTCGCCGTGCAGCGCTCGCTCCGCCCAGGCGGCGTAGCGGACCACCGCCGGGCGGTCGAGCCCGAGGTCTCGACGGCAATTCGCCAGCCGCGTGCCCTGGGCATCACGCTGCAAGGCGGCGATGCAGGCATCCCCCGGCAGCGCCTCGACGCCGGCGAAGATGAGCATCGAGACGAGGCCGACCGTCCCCGCGCCAAGCAGCAGGCGGACGAGGAGCGTTCGCAGCAATGCCTAGTCCACGCGCACGCGATGCCAGCGGATGGAGAAGTTCTCGACCGCGTCGAGGTCCTTCACGCGCTGGGTGATGCCGACGCCGAGCTTGACGTGGAACACGACGAGGGTGGAAGCGTTCTCCCACAGGTACTTCTGCGCGTCCTGATAGAGCGTACGGCGCTTGGTGAAGTCGAGTTCGCGGCGGGCGGTGTCCAGCATGGTGTCGAACTTGGGGTCGGAGAAATGCGACTCATCCCAGGGCGAGGCCGGGGTGTAGATCTCGTTCAGCGCGGCGTCGGCCGGGCGCTCGCCCCAACGGGTCAGAGTCACGTCCTTTTTCATCCACACGTTGCTCCAGAACCCGTCATTGGGCACCTGGTTGAGCTTCACGCGGATGCCGGCCGCGGCGGCTTGCTGCTGGTAGACCTGGGCGATGGTCGGCCAGATCGGCTCGATGGTGGCCACCTGCATTTCGATATCGATTCCGTTGGCAAACCCGGCCTCGGCCAGCAGGGCCTTGGCGCCGGCGACATCCGGCTTGCACTGGGCGTCCCAGCGATACTGGTCGGCGGGGCCGACCGGGGTGTCGCAGCCGGTGATGCCGCCGTCGGGGCCGACCACGATGTCCCGCATCGCGGTGCGGTCCACCACCATGCGCAGCGCGCGGCGGACCCGCACGTCGTCGAACGGCTTCACGTCGGCGCGGAAGACGATACCGCGCCAGTTGCCGGTGGGGATTTGCTGGAGCTGGTGCTTGGCGGAGCGGGAGATCAGCGCGATCTCCTGGCGCGACAGGCCGGGCAGCATGTCGACCTGGCCGCCAAGCAGCGCCTGGAAGCGGGCCTGGGCGTCGGGGATGCCGATCACCTCGACGCGGGCAACCTTGGGGGCGCCGTCGAAATAGGCGGGATTGGCGAGCATCACCGAGGTGCCCTGGGCGTCGAACTTCTCGAGCTTGAAGGGGCCGGTGCCGTTGCCGGTGGTCGCGATGGTCTCGCCCGAGCCTTCGGGGATCATCACCAGCCGGTAGTCGGTGAGGATCAGCGGGAGGTCGGCGAAGGGGGCGTGCAGGGTTAGCTTGACGGTGGTGGCGTCGATCGCCTCGACCGATTTGATCGATTTCACCGCGGCGCGGACCGGGCTGTCGAGCTTGGGGTCCATCGCGCGGCCGAGGGTGTAGACCACGTCGGCGGCGGTGAATTTGCGGCCGTCATGGAAGCTGACGTCGCTGCGCAGCTTCAGCGTCCACTCGGTCGCGGTCGCGTTGGCGGACCAGGAGGCGGCGAGGTCGGGCGCCGGTTTGCCTTCGAGGTCGGTGCGGATGAGGCGGCTGAAGATCTTCTCGGTGACCTGGAAGACCTTGCCCTTGGAGAAGGGATCGACCGAGGAGGACTGGCCGTAGCCGACGTCATGCGGCTGGCGGAAGGTGCCGGCCGGCTGGGCGCTGGCGGCGGCGATGGCCCCGAAGGTCAGTGCGGTCGCGCAGGTGAGTAAGCGCAACATGGGCGAGGTCCTCCGGTGGATTGTTTTTTCGCGAACAAGGATGCGCGGCACGGGGCGGGCTGACAAACGAAGATTTTTGGCGGCATGGATATAAATTTTGCTATTCATGGCGGTCGGCCGCGCGGATCTGCTGCCAGGTGCGGACGGGCACCAGGATGCCCTCGGTGTGCGCCGCCACGCGCCGCGATCGCTCGCGTTCGCCCGGCACTTCCACCGCGGCCACGCCCGCGGCCGGCGGGCAGGCGCGCAATTCGGCGAGGATTTCCTCCGCCACCCGGCTGCGGGTGGCCTCGTCGCGATGGCGGGCGGCATCGAGGGCGATAATGAGCCAGTTCACCTCCGTGGTCGCCGGACCGAGCATGGCCTCGCCGATCAACTCGGCCAGCACGGCGAGCCCGTAGCCCATTGGGCCGCCGCGCGGCAGGATCGCGCCTCCGTTGAAATAGTCCTCGGGGTCGGTGGTGGGGCGGCCTTCCCGGTCGATCAGCGTGCCCTCCGGCAGGCGTGCGCCGGCGGAGCGGGCGGCGTAGAGCCAGCCGCCGGCGAGCATGGAGGTGGCGAAATCGGCGACCACCGGGCCGCGCGCGCCGCCCGGAGCGCCGATGCAATAGGGGTTGGTCGGCAGGATGGCCTGGCGGCCGCCATAGGGCGCCACCTGCCGCCACTTCTCCCGCCCGCCGCCGCCGACGATCAGGACCAGGCAACCGGCCTCGGCCGCCGCTTCGGCGAAGGCGCCGAGGCGGCCGGTATGGCCGACATTGCGCAGGCCGACCGCGGCGATGCCGTTGGTCTTGGCGGTGGTGGCCGCATGTTCCACCGCGCGGCGCATCGCGGGGATGCCGATGCCGCCGCCGCCATCCACCTCGATGGCGCCGCAGGCGGTGGTGGAGAGGGTGATTTCGGCGCGCGGGCGCATGTAGCCGTCGCGGAACTGGGCGGCGTATTGCAGCACGCGCATGATGCCGTGCGATTCGACCCCGCTCGCGCTGGCATCCACCAGGTGGGCCGCCACCTCCGCCGCGACCGTGGCGTCGCAGCCGGCGGCGCGGAGGATGCCGCGGACCGCCGTGTCCGCCTCCGGGAGGGAGACGCGGATACGGCCGCCCTCGTCGACCAGCTTGCTGGCGCCGCTCATGCCGCGAGCTCGGCGTGGGCGGCAACGAAATCGCGGGCTTCGGCGATCATCCAGTCGCAGACGGCGGCGATTTCCGGCCGGCTGCGGGCGCCGGGCCGGGTGACCAGGTGATAGGAGCGCGAGGGCGCCAGGGCCTGCGCGAAGGGCCGCACCAGCCGGCCAGCGGCCAGCTCGTCGGCGATGAAGGGGAAAATGCCGAGCGCCACGCCCTGGCTCGCCAGGGCCGCATGGATGATCATGTTGCTGTCCGTCATGATGACTTCCCCCCCGAAGCGCAGCCGCGGGACGCCGGCGAGCGTGAGCCAGGCCGCCCATTCCGAGCGGTCCTGCTGGTGGAGCACCGGCAGGCCGGCGAGGTCGGCCGGGGATTTCAGGCTGCCGGCCAGGGCCGGGCTGGCCACCGGGGCGTAGCGGATCGGGAAAAGCGGCTCGGCTTCCAGCCCTGGCCACTCGCCATGGCCCCAATCGACCGCGATCGGGGTGGCCATGTCGGTCGCGCTGGTGATGCGGCTGCGATGTTGCAGGGTGAGGGTGAGGTGCGGGAAGGCGGTGCGGAAGCGGCCGAGCCGGGGGGCGAGCCAGCGGGCGCCGAGGATCGGCCCCACCGCGATGGCCACCGAGCGGCGCGAGGCGGTGACGTGCTGCTCGATCTCCTGGCCGATCGCATCGAAGGAGCGGCGCACCACCTGGCTGAGCGACAGGCCGGTGTCGGTGAGGATGACCTGGCGGGTGCGGCGGAGGAAAAGCAGGCAGCCCCAGTCGCGCTCGAGGCGGCGGATGAGGTTGGAGACCGTGGTGGCGGAGACGCCGAGCTCGGCCGCGGCGTCCTTGAAGCTCTCAAGCCGCGCCGCGGCCTCTAAGGCGCGCAGCGCGGTGAGCGGGAGAGAGCCGCCGGAAGGCGACATGGCGAGACCTCGTATGGGTGCAGTTTTCACTGTCCATAGCGACTATGCGGCCCTGCGTCACGCCGCCCCGCGGACGGGGCGGAGCTGTCGCCTAGCGCGGCAGCAGTTTCTGCACCTCGGCCGCCATGGTCTTCAGGGTCTCCTCCGGGGTGGTCTTCTGCTCGACGAGGAGCGCGAGGTTGTCGACCATGGTCTGCGTGACCTTGACGCCATTGCTGCCGGGAAAGGAGTACCAGGGGATCATCAGGTTCATCTGGTTGAGGCCGGCGCGGAACAGCGGGTTCTCGGCGTAGAATTTGCCGAGGTAGCGGTCGTCCTTGGGCGCGAGGGCGTTGTTGGGCACGTAGCCGGTGCCGGGGACGACCACCGAGGCGCCATAGGGGCCGGAGGCGAATTTGAGGAACTGGTAGACCGCCTGCTGCTTGCGGGCGTCGGTGGTGAACATCACCGCCGCGTTGCCGCCGGTGGGCAGGTGGCCTTTGGCGGGGTCGATCACCGGCATCGCGGTGGTGCGCAGCTCGAACTTGGTGCCGACGCCGTTGATCATCTGGCGCAGCGCCCCGGTGGTCCAGAAGGTCAGGCCGATCTTGCCGGCGGTGAAGCCCTGCTGGGCGGCATCGGCGGAGAGGGCGGGCATCTTGCCCTCCTTCACCATGCGGTCGAGCAGTTTGAGGGCGGCGAGGCCCTCGGGGCCGTTGAATGCCACCTTCTTCTCGTCCGGCGTCAGCATGGTGCCGCCATGGCCGAACAGGAGGGCGGAGAACATCCAGTCATCGCCCTGCCAGCGGAAGGACATGCCGGTGACGCCGTCGCCGAGCGCCTGGATCTTGGCCGAGAGCTTGAACACCTCGTCCCAGGTCTTCGGCATGTTCTCGGGGTCGCCGCCGGCTTTGCGGACGAGATCGGCGTTGTAATAGAAAATCGGGTTGGAGGTGGCGAAGGCGAGGCCCATCTGCTTGCCGCCGAAGCGGGCGAGGTTGAGCAGCCCCTCGGTGAAGCCCTCATTGGCGAAATTGGCGTCGGCCTTGATGAAGGGGGTGAGGTCGGTGCCGATGTTGCGCTCGGCGAGCACGCGGAGGCGGTTGAGGCCGATGAAGCTGACATCGGGCATCTCGGCGGTGCCGGCCTGGCGGAGCATGAGTTGCAGCCCGTCCTCATAGGTCGGCGAAGGCGACGTGAAGCTGATTTTCACCTCGGGATGCAGGCGCATGTATTCGCCGGAGATCTGGTCCATCACCGACTTGAAGAAGGCCGGCATCGGATAGTGGACGAGGATTTCGGTGGTTTCGGCGGCGGCTGGCAAGGCGAGCCCGGACAGCAGCGCGGAGGCGAGGACGAGGCGGCGTTTCATGGTGGGTCTCCGTGGTGGAAAGGGTCAGCCCTTGAGCCCGGTCATCGTCATGCCTTCGATGAACAGGCGCTGGGCGAAGAGGAAAAACAGGATCAGCGGCGCGGTGATGATGACGGTGGCGGCCATCAGGGCGCCGTAGTCGTCGCCCGCCTCGGCGGCGCGGAAGAACAGCAGGCCGAGTGGCGGCGTCGCGAGATGGGTCTTGGAGATCGCGATCAGCGGCCAGTAGAGGTCGTTCCAATGGGCGACGACCGAGAAGATCGCGAAGGCCGAGGCGGCCGGCCAGGCATTGGGCAGGATGATGCGCCAGACGATCGCGCTTTCGCTGAGCCCATCGCTGCGGGCGGCGCTGATGAGGTCGTCGGGGATGGCCTTGATGAACTGGCGGAACAGGAAAATCGCGAACACCGAGAGGGTGAAGGGCAGGATCAGCACGGCCAGCGTGTTGAGCAGGCCGAGCGTCCGCGCGGCTGCGTAGAGCGGGATGGAGATCGCGTGGATCGGCACCAGCAGGCCGAGCAGCACGAGGGCGAACAGCGCCTCGCGGCCGCGGAAGCGCAGCTTGGCCAGTGCGTATGCGGCCGGGAGGGCGAAGACGATCTGGAACATCACGATCGCCGCGCAGACCACGACGCCGTTGAGCAGGATGCGGCCCATCGGGATGCGGGTGATCGCCTTCCAGTAGTTCTCGGCCGCGCCCCAATGCTCGGGGATGAGCTTGAGCGAGGAGGAGAACACCTCGGCCTGGGGCTTCAGTGAGGTCGAGACCATGAACACGAAGGGGAACAAGACGAGGGCCGCCCCGAGGCTGAGCACCACCAGGCGCAGTATCCGGCTCATCCGTAATGCACCTTGCGGTCGAGCACGCGGGTCTGGATCAGCAGCAGGACCAGCAGCAGGGCGATGAACACCACGGCCATCGCCGAGGCGGTGCCGACATGGAGGTAGACGAAGCCCTCCTGGTAGATCACCCACAGCAAGGTCTCGGAGGCCTTGGCCGGACCGCCCTGGGTGAGGGTGGCGACGGTCTCGAACACCTTGACGGCGTTGATCACCGAGATGGTGGTGACGAACAGGGTGGTCGGCCCCAGCAATGGCCAGGTGACGACGCGGAAGCGGTCCCACGCCGAGCGCACGCCGTCCATCTCCGCGGCGGCATAGAGGGTGCGGTCGATGGCGGTGAGGCCGGCGAGGAACAGCACCATGTTGAAGCCGAGCGCCTGCCACACCCCGATCACCGCCAGGGCGGCCAGCACGTTGTCGCTGCTGCCGAGCCAGTTGACGCCGGCGAAGCCGAAGGCGCGCAGGGCGATGTTGATCGGCCCGAAACTCGGATGCATCAGGTATTGCCAGACGCTCGCCATGGCGACGATCAGCGAGACCACCGGGAGGAAATAGGCCGAGCGGAACAGGGCGCGCCCGGCGGTTCCGGCCTCGATCAGCAGGGCCAGGCCGAGGCCGAGCAGGATCGAGGCCGGCGCGACCAGGGCGACGTAGATCGCGGTGTTGCGCAGCGCGCCGCGGAAAGTGCGGTCAGTCAGCAGGTCGGTGTAGGCATCGAGGCCGAGGAAGGTGATGTCGGAGGCGCCGAGTTCGGCGTCGGTGAAAGACAGCGCCAGCACCGCGAGCGTTGGCACCACCAGGAGGAGCAGCATCAGCAGCGCGGTCGGGCCGGCCAGGCGCCAGGCCGCCCAGGATTCCAGGGCCGCCGCGCGGGTCTTCGCGCTAGTGGGCATGGGCGGGTTCCTGCGTCGCGAGCGCCTGGCGGGCGATGCGATGGCCCTGGCGGTCGAACACCAGCAGCGAGTCCGGCGTTGCCGCGGCGTGGAGGTGCGTATGGGGGCGGAGCCGTTCGGCCGCCTCGGGGGCCATGCGGGCGATCAGCGCCGTGCCGCCCGCCTCGGCACGGCAATGGACCAGGGCCTCGGCGCCGAGAAACTCGATACGCTCGCGGCGGGCGGGTAGCCGGCCCGGCCCCGGCTCAGGGGTGAGCCGGAGATGTTCGGGGCGGATACCGAGCACCACGTCGCTGCCCACGGCGCCGCCGAGGCGGGGCGCGAGCACGTGGCGCTCCACGGCAGCGGCGCCGGAGGCGTCGATGCAGGCGGGGATCAGGTTGATGCGCGGGCTGCCGATGAAGGCGGCGACGTCGACATGGGCGGGGTCACGGTAGATGGCATCCGGGCTCGCCACTTGCAGGATGCGGCCACCCAGCATCACCGCCACCCGATCGGCCATCCCAAGCGCTTCTTCCTGGTCATGGGTGACGTAGAGCGTCACCACCCCCGCCCGGCGATGCAGTTCGACAATTTCGCCGCGGGTATGCACACGCAAAGCGGCGTCGAGGTTGGAGAGTGGCTCGTCCATCAGGAAGGCGCGGGGGTGGCGCACCAGGGCGCGGCCGAGGGCGACGCGCTGGCGCTGGCCGCCGGACATCTGGGCCGGCTTGCGGTCGAGCAACGCGGTGATTTTCAGCATCTCCGCCGCGGCCGCGACCTCGTTGCCGATCGCGGCGATCTTGGCCCGTACGGCGGACAGCGCGCCGGCGAAAGGCAGCCGCTCGGCGGCGGTCAGGCGGCGCATGACCAGCGGCAGGCTCATGTTCTGTCGCGCCGTCAGATGCGGGTAGAGCGCGTAGGACTGGAAGACCATCGCCATGTCACGGTCGGCGGCCCGTCGCGCCGTCACGTCCTGCCCGCCCAGCAGGACCTGTCCCTGGTCGGGCGCCTCGAGCCCGGCGGCGATGCGCAGCAGGGTGGATTTGCCGCAGCCGGACGGACCGACGAGGGCGACGAACTCGCCCGCGGCGATGGCAAGGTCGATCCCCTCCAGCACCGCGGTGGTGCCGAAGGACTTGGCGATGCCGCGCAGATGCAGCGCCGGCTCGCTCATGCGGCGCGGTCCGGCCGCGGGTAGATCACCGCCTGCACCGGCTCGATGGTGAGGTCGGTGAGCCCGTCGGGGCGGATGAAACGGGTAGTGACGCGCTCGGCCCCGAACTCATGCACCAGCGCGCCGAGACGTCGGGCGCCGCCGAGATCCTCCTGGCTTTCGCCGCACACGAAGGAGGCCGCGGGGCCCCAGACATGATCGATGCCGTCGAGATGCAGTTCGCGGTGGATGTGCAGATGCCCGGTGGCGACGAGCCGGACCCGGGCGCCCGCCAATAGGTCGAGCAGGCGGCGGCGGGGCTCGGGGGTCAGCGTCCAATAGCCGCGCGGCCCTTCGTCGGGCGCGTCGATGAACAGTGGCTTGTGCTGGAACAGCGCCACCGGCAGATCGGTCGCCAGCGCCCCTTCGAGCCAGGCGAACTGCGTCTCCTCATCGGGGTGGCCGCTGCCGAACAACATGGCGTTGAGCCCGATCAGCCGCCAGCCGCCCTGGTCGTGTAGCCAGCGATCGGGGCCGAGATGGGCACGCCACAGGGCAAGGCGGGCGTCATCGACGGTCTGGTCGGGCCGGATCGCCGCGACGTCGCCGACATCGTGATTGCCGGGTACGCTGAGCACGGGGGCGGAGAAGCCGCTGTTCCAGGTCGCCGCCATGGCGAGATCGGCCGGTGCGCCGGCGCCGTCCATCGCGAGATCGCCGGTGTGGATGATGAGGTCGGACTGCTCGGCGGCGAGCCAGGCGCGGATGGCCTCGTTGTTGGCGGAGAAGTGGCAATGGGCGGCGGACAAATGGGTGTCCGATATCTGGATGATGCGCATCGCTCAGGCCGCCGGGCGGAGGCTGGCGGCGAAGCCGCGGGTCAGCGCGATGGTCTCCGGGAGTTCGGACCAGAAGCGCGCCTGCAATTCGATGTCAGCAACCACGCCCAGGGGGAACTCGGCTTCTCCGGCGATGCGGTCGAATGGTAGGTCACCCCAGCCGAGCGGTAGATGGAGGTCGCCGGCGCCGAAGGCGAGGTCCTCGGTGAGGCTGTATGTCCAGAAATCCTTCGGGCGGCCGAAACTGTCATGCACGTGGAGGTGCTTGCTGAAGGGGGCCAACGCCTTGGCCTGTTCGACGAAATCGACGCCATGGAGGCCGCAGTTGATGTAGCCGTGGCTGAAATCGAAGGTGGCGCGGATCGCCGGATGGTCGATCAGGGCGAGTTCGGCGGCGAGGCGCGCGGGCAGCGCGGTGTGGCGGGAGTGGTCGTAGGTGAAGATGTTCTCGACGCAGACCACCACGCCGGCGGCCTGGGCGATCGGGGCGATGGCGGCAAGGGCCTCGCGCTGGCGCTCATAGGCGCGCTCCAGTGCCGCGCCTTGCTGCGGGCGGGCGAAGCCGGAATGGATCACCAGGTGGATGGAGCCGAGCGCCTGGGCAACCTCGATATTGGCCTTCAGCACATCGAGATGCAGCGGCAGGAGATGGGGGTCTTCCATCAGGTTGATGCCGAGGTGGCCATGCAGCGTATTCGGCCGTCCGGCGACGATGGCGGCGACCTCGGCAAGGCGAGGTCGGAAAATGCGGGCGCCGGTCATCAAGTCGATCTTGTGTAGCGGCAGTTCCACGAAGGTGACGCCCGCGGCGTAGGCGGCGTCGATATGGGTGCCGAGGTCACCGTATTTCGGGTGCTCGCAGGGGATCGACAGGCCGACCCCCAGGATCTGGGTCTCGCTCATTGGGGGGGCTCCGGTGTGGTGGGGAAATGGCGGGCGGCGCCGTCGGCGAGGGCGCCGAAGGGCGGCAAAGGGGCGATCCAGCGGCGCAGGGTGCTGGCGGCAGCGAGGCGGATGGCCAAGGGGTCGCGGCCGAACACCTTGAGGTCGATCGCGTCATCGAGTTCCAGCAGCGCCCAGGCGGCGGCGGGTTCGGGCGCGGTGGTGAAGCTTTCGGTCAGCGACTGGATGGTGAAATGCGGAATGCCGTCCACCACCGTGAAGGTGTTCCAGTGGACGTGGCCCGACAGCCACATCACCGGCACCTTGGCCTCGCGCAGGATGGCGCGCAGGCGCTCGGTGCCGGGGTAGGTCGCGGAGTTGGGGTTGCGCTCGAAGTAGTAGTTGCCGGTTTGCGCGTGGCCGGACACCGGGACGTGGCTCATGATGGCGAGCGGACGATCGGCGGAGCGGATGACGCCGGCGAGCCACAGCAGGTCCGCCTCGGGCAGCACGAAGCCGTGGAAACCGTCCTTCGCCGGACGGCGGATGCGGCTTTCGGCGCGCCACAGCACGATCCGCCAGGCGCCAATATCGAACATGGCGTGGCCGAGGGACTGGCCGAGAATCGCCTCGTTCTCCACGACCGTCAGGTGGTCGCGGTCATGGTTGCCGCAGATGTGGTGGATCGGCACGTCAATCGCGCGGAAGGCCGCGGCGACCTCGGCTTCAAGGCGGCGGTCGGTTTCGCTGTCGACGTCGCTGATGCGGTCACCGAGGTCGATGACCGCGTCGGGCTTGGTCTCGGCGACGAAGCGGGCGAAGTCGGCGAGCAGGCCGAGCGCGGAGGTGCCGCGCTTGGTCATGCTGTCCTGCCCGTGGTGGATATCGGCCACCACGGCGAGCCGCACGGTGGCCATCAGCGCGCCACCTGGGCGATGCGGCCTGCCCGGAAGTCGAGCACATAGGGGATGTGGCCGGGCAGCGGCTTCCAGACAATATTGGCGCGCATGGCGAAGGATTCGTAGGGCTGGTAGAGCGGCAGCACCGGCGGATCCAGCCGGATCATGCCCATCAGTTCGCTGTAGGCCTGCTTACGGGCGGCGAGGTCCGTCGAGTAGCGGAAGCGCTCCCACACTGCGGCATACTCGGGCGAGGCCTTGAAGCGGCCCTCGGTGGCGGAGTTGCCGGTGGGCGCCCACATGATGCCGAAGCTGCCGGTGGGGTCGGGGAAATACATCGGGTTGGACCAGTTGCGCGCCATCATGTCGGCATCCCCGCCGGTCCAGCGGTCATCGACCTGGATGTTCGACTTCACGCCGACCGCGGCCCACATCTCCTGGATCGCCTGGGCAGCGAGCAGGCCGTTGGTGTAGTACGCGGCAGCCGTGTCGAAGCGGATGGGGAAGCCGTCATAGCCGGCCTCCTTCAGCAGGCGCTTCGCTTCGTCGGGGTTGTATTCGAAGGTGTTCAGCTCCGGCATGTAGAGCGGGCCGAATTGCGGGTAGGTGTGGCTGGTGGGGACGACGGCCTTGCCCTGCCACAGCGCCTCGTTCAGCGTCTTGCGATCGATGGCCAGCGACAGCGCGCGGCGCAGGCGGGCATCGGCCATTTTCGGGTTCTGGGTGTTGAAGATCACCACGTGGAACAGCGGGGTGACCATGCCCTCGACCTTGAGCGCCTTGTCGCCATCGAGCACCGACAACTGGTCCGGCGGCACGTTGGTGATGAGGTCGACCTCGCCGTTCTTCAGCGCGGTGATGCGGCCGGAGAGCTCGGGGATGCGGGTGACGGTCACCTTGGCAAACGGCGCCTTGGGGCCCCAGTAGCCGTCGAAGCGCTCCCAGACGAGCTTCTGATTGGGGATGAACTGGCTGACCCGATAGGCGCCGGTGCCCATCGGCTTCAGCGCGAAGGCCTCGTAATCGGCGTCCGCCAGTACGCCGGGCTTGCCGGCGAGGCCGGTGATGTAGCGCTTGGAGACGATCATCGTCTGCTGCGTGTTCATCAGCGTTTCGAACAGCGGTTCGGGCTTGGTGGCGATGATACGGATGGTCTGCGGATCGACGATCTCGATGGCGGCGAGGTTGGGCAGGGTGTCGCGCTTGCGGACCGTGTAGGGCGGGAAGGTCGCGTGGATGATGCGGTCAAGCGAGAAGGCGACGTCCTCGGCGGTCATCGGCTCGCCGGTCTGGAAGGTAACGCCGGGCCGGAGCTTCAGCTCCATCACCGTCGGCGATACCACCGTCCAACCGGTCGCCAGGCCGGGCTGCCAGATGCTCTCGGCCTTTGTGTGGTCCTTGCCGACCAGCGGCTCGAAAGTGTTGACGTAGAACTGCGAGCCGACGTTGGAGAAATCCCGCCCTGGATCGAGCCAGGGGGCCATGTTCTGCACGCCGACCTTCAGTTCCTGGGCCGAGGCGGCGGTTGAGAGGCCCAGCAGGGCCGCCGTGAGTGCGCAACGAAGCCGCATCGAAAGTCTCCAGATTTTTGGGGAAGGAAAGGTCATCGGCCGCGCAGCGCCGCATCCATGCGGTCGCGCAGGGCGTCGCCGAGCAGCATCACCACAAGCGAGACCAGCACGATCAGCCCCGCCGGAGTGGCCACCACCCAAGGGGCGGATGCGAGGTAGTCGCGCCCTTGGCCGACCATGCTGCCCAGCGTCGCGGTCGGTGGTTGGACGCCGATGCCGATGAAGGAGAGCGAGGATTCCAACAGGATCAGGTTGGAGAAGTTCAGCGTCGCCATCACCACGACGGGGCCGATCAGATTGGGCAGCATGTGTCGCACCGCGACCCGCCATGGCGTGCCGCCGACCGCGCGGGCAGCCTCGACGTAGGGGAGTTCGCGCAGCGCCAGCATCTGCCCGCGCACCAGCCGGGCGAATTGCGCCCAGTAGGCGAGGCCGAGCACCGTCACCAGCACGGGGATGCTACTGCCGGCCAGCGCGATGACCAGCAGCGCCACCAGGGTGAAGGGCATTGCGAGCTTCACGTCGGCGAGACCCATCAGCAGCGTGTCGGTCCAGCCGCGCGCGAAGCCGGCGATGAGCCCGACCGCCACGCCGATGCCGAGGCCCAGTGTGGTTCCGAACAGCGACAGTGCGAGGGAGAGGCGCAGTCCATGCAGGCAGCGGGAGAGGATGTCACGGCCGAGTTGGTCGGTGCCGAGCCAGTAGCGCGCATCGGCACGATCGAAGCCGATCGGCGGGCGCAGCCGGGCCAGCAGTTTCTGGGCATTGGGGTCGAACGGCGCCAGCGCCGGGGCCAGGAGTGCAGCGGCCAAGAGGGCGAGCCCCAGCATGCCCGCGATGATCAGCGGCCAGCGCGCTGCGCGCAACCAGCGGGGCAGCGGGGGTGCCGCGGGCCATCGCGACGGGATCGGCAGCACAGTCGCGCTCATGCCAGCCGCACCCGCGGGTCGATCGCGGCGTACGCGATATCGACCAGCATGTTCACGGCGATTACCGCGCCGGCAACAATCAGCACGCCGAATTGCAGCACCGGATAGTCCCGCCGCAGGGTGGCGCCGACCAGCAGGTCACCCATGCCGTCCCAGGCGAACACGGTCTCGATCACCACCGCGCCCGAAACCAGCGTCGCCACCTGCAGGCCGAGCACGGTGACGACAGGGATCAGCGCGTTGCGCAGCCCGTGGCGGATCAGCACGACGAACGGCGTCAGGCCCTTGGCGTGGGCGGTGCGGATGTAATCCTGCCCCAACACGTCCAGCATGGCGTTGCGGGTGTAGCGGACAAGCGCCGCGACGAAATAGGCCGCGAGGGTGGCTACCGGCATGATGTAGTGCCAACCCGTGGTGGCGCCGGCGCTGGGCAGCCAATGCAGGGTGAAGGAGAACAGCAGCAGCAGCAGGATGGCGAGCACGAAATTGGGGATCGCGTAGCCGAGGAAGGCCGCCAGCAGCAGCCAGGTGCCCGCCGCGCGATGCCGCCACACCGCCGCCAGGACACCGAGCGGCACGCCGATGCTCACCGTCGTCACCAGCGCGAGCGACAGCAGGCCGAGGCTGCGCCCCATGCGCTCGGCGAAGATCTCCAGCACGGGGCGTCGCTCCATCAGGCCGAGGCCGAATTCACCGGCGAACAGCGAACGCCAGAACAGCATGTACTGGTCGAGCAGCGGCCCATCGAGGCCCCAATAGGCAATCATCGCCGCGCGTCCCTCGGCGTCCATGCCTTCCGGCATGAGGTAGTCGATCGGGTTGCCGGTCAGCCTGGTGGCCAGGAAGACCGCGCTGACGATCACCCAGACGGTGGCGATCAGCCGCAACAGGCGGCGGGCGAGGAAGGCGGTCATGCTGTCGGAGTCCGTAGGGTGTCGCGATCCACTACCCCTCAAAGATGACAGTCGGATGTCGGTTCGATGACTGATGCAAAAAGTGCTGGGCCTGGGGAACTCTGGAAGTCGTAGGGAGGCGGCGCCCCTCCGGCGGGACCTTGACGACATCTTGCTTGCAGTGGAGCGGCAAGGTCTGGTGCTCAGACAAGAACGATGGCGAAGTTAGAGAGCTCAGGACCGCCTGACCGCCCACGTTCCCGGCCATCCACAACTGGCTTACTTCGTAAGGATCTTGGTAATTCGGCGGAGAGGACGGCGATTCGCACGTTCTACATGCCGCAACCCATTGAATTCGCTTGGTATCCCGCACAGACGCCAAATATCTGTATCAGGCCGGTGCAGGTTCTTTCATTATGCATTATAAAACAATAAGATAGACGATTTCAATGAAGCGCGTCGACGCACAGTGATGCAGGCTAGCGCACGCTTATTGTGGGGTATATTGTGGGGGCCTTCACATCCACACGGAGCCCCACCGTGGCCAAGCACGCCGGCAAGACCCTCGACACCAAGACCATCGCCGCCCTCAAACCCCGGGAGGCGACTTATCGCGTTTCGGATGGGGGCGGCTTGCTTCTTGAAGTGCGGCCAACTGGATCGAAGGCGTGGCTCTGCCGCATCACAACCAACGGTAAGCGGCGCGACCTCGGCCTGGGCGGTTATCCTGTTGTGACGCTCGCGGCGGCCCGGACGAAGGCAATCGAAGCGCTGCGGCAAGCCCAGTCGGGGGTCGACCCCGTCGAACATCGGGGCACGGTCGAACGGCAACGCAAAGCCGTTCAACACGCGAAGGAGCAGGCCAGCGAACGCACATTCCGGGTCGTGGCCGAGGCTTGCATTTCGGCCGAGGCGCCCGGCTGGAAGAACCCGAGAACGGACGACATGTGGCGCAGTTCACTGAGGGATTATGCATTCCCCACCATTGGCGACACGCCGGTCGACGCCATCGACCGCAATGCGGTGATGGCCGCAGTAGGCGATGTTTGGGCCACAAAGCCAGCCACGGCGCGCAAGGTTCTCCGCCGGATCGGGGCTGTTTTGCGCTTTGCTGCCGCCAAGGGCTGGCGTGCTAACGACAACGTCACCGAGCTTCGTATGTTACGATACGCGGGCCTGCCGGCGTTGAGGGGCGGGCGGAAGCAGCCGGCACTGCCGTGGGCGAGGATGCCGGCGTTTATGGGGGCGCTAGGCGCAATGCCCGGACTGGCGCCCCAGGCGCTGCGGTTCCTGGCGTTGACGGCCCTGAGGTCGAACGAGGTGCGCGAGGCTCGGTGGTCCTGGCTGTCGTTTGATAACGTCCCGACGTTGACAATTCCGGGCGAACACATGAAGGGCAAGAGGTCGGCTGATGTCCAACCGCACCGTGTGCCGTTATCGGGCGCCGCGCTAGCGGCCCTGGCCACGGCTTACACGTTGGTGACGGGGGCAAGTGCCCGGGTGGAGCAACTTGGGAAGCTGGCGCCCCTCATGAAGGATGGCTTGATCTTCCCGTCGCGCAAGCCGGTGGTGCCGTTGTCCGACATGGCTTTGAGTGCGGTGATGCGGCGCATGAACGCCGACCGCCCCACGGATACGCCGGCGCCTTGGCGTGATCCGGACGGTCGGGAGGCGGTGCCGCACGGCTTCCGGGCAACCTTCTCCACGTGGATTGATGACACCCGCCCCGAGGATCGAGAGGCCGCCGAGCGGGTGCTGGCGCATGAGGTGGGCAACAAGGTCAGCGCGGCTTACCGCCGGAGTGACCTGTTTGATCGGCGCGTGCCGTTGATGGACGCTTGGGCGGGGCATTGCGCGGCGTGATGCCTGTGTAAATGACAGTGGAAAAATTGGGATTTTGAAAATGGAAAAAGAACGACATTTTGTGGATAGCCAATGGGATGAGGAACAACAAATCTATGCTTCTCCGCCCGTTTTGGCGGATTATGGCGATGAAGTACTTTTGCAACTTTATATGGGGCGGATTCAACATCCGGAGCGAACACCCTTTGAATTGGCCGCGAGGCCTATGACGAGGGCAGGATGGTGGAACGAGT
>CAIYPH010000219.1 GCA_903928045.1 uncultured Rhodospirillales bacterium | reverse complement strand
CGTGCTGCTGCTGGCCGCGGTGAGCCTCGCCCGCCCCGTGCTGATCCCCCGCGTCGCGCTTTGGGTCTCGGCGCCGATCTGCCTTGCGGTGGCGATGGTGCTGACCGGGCGCCTCGCCTGGTGGCTGCGCGGCATGGTGGGCGCCCTGTTGGCCGCCTGCGTCGCGATCGGTCTGTGGAACAACGTCGCCTCCCCCGCGCAGCGCAAACCGGATTGGCGCGCGCTACTCGCCGCCGAGCCGCAGCGGCAGGCGAGCGGCGCCGTCTTGGTGGCAGGGCCGCATGCCGGGCCGCTCGGGATGGCCTTCTACGCCAATGGCCCGATCGCCCGCCCGCTGCGCCACTGGGCGCCGGACCCGGCGATGCCGATCACCACCGCCGACCGGCTGGAGCGGCGAACCTCCGGCGCGACGCCAATCGATACCGTCGGCATCGGCGACCTCATCGCCGCTGGCCGCGGGGTGGTTCTGTACCTCGATGACGACGACGAGATCCTGATCGGCCGCCATCTGGAGGCGCAGCCGTGGTTCGCCGCGGCGCGGCGCAGCACGCTGCCGGGGTTGATCCTGTTCACGTGGTAGGCATTGCGCGCAGATAAGAAGAAACCGGTTCTTTTTTGAAAAAAGAACCAAAAAACTTTCCGTTTGGCAGCGGGGTCTCCTCGCCCAGCCGTGAACCAAACGGACGGAAAGTTTTTGCTTCTTTTTTCAAAAAGAACCGCTTGCTTCCTTGGGTGTCGTTGCCCGCCCTAGCTGATCTTGGCGGCCAGTGCCCCGAGATGCCAGGCGCAGTCGCCCCAGAGGTGCTCGAAGGTCATCACCCGGCGGAAGTAGTGGCCGACGGCGTATTCCTCCGTCATGCCGATACCGCCATGCATCTGCACCGCCGATTGGGTGACGGCGCGGCCGGCCTGGCCGACGCCGACCTTGGCGAGCGAGATGTTGTGGGCGCGCTCCTCGGCGTCCTCCTCGTCCACCATCATGGCGGCGAGCATGCACATGCTGCGGCCCTGCTCCATGCTGATCAGCATGTCGGCCGCCTTGTGCTGCATGACCTGGTTCTGGCCGATCGCCTTGCCGAATTGCTGGCGGGTTTTCAGGTAATCGAGCGTCATCGCCGAGGTGGTTTCCATGCAGCCGATCGCCTCGGCGGCCATGGCGGCGATGCCGGCCTGGATCACCCGCTCGATCACCGGCAGCCCGCCGTCGATCGCGCCGAGCGGCTCGCCGCGCACGTTGGTGAGGGCGATTTCCGCCGCCCGTGAGCCGTCACGCAGCGCATAGCCGCGGCGCACCAGCCCGACGGCGGTGCCATCGACGATGAACAGCGATAATCCGCCGGCATCGCGCTGGCTGCCCGAGGTGCGGGCGCTGACGATCAGCTTGTCGGCGCAGTCACCGTGCAGAACGAGGCTCTTGCTGCCGGTGATGAGCCAGGCATTGCCGTCCTTGCGCGCCGTCGTCACCACATCGGTCACGTCATGGCGGGCCTGCTGCTCGCCATGGGCGAAGGCGAGCTTGGTCTGTCCGGCGGCGACCGCGGGCAGGATCATCGATTTCTGGCTCTCGCTGCCGGCGAGCGTCACCGCGGTGGTGCCGAGCACGATGGAGGCCAGGAAGG
Source organism: uncultured Rhodospirillales bacterium (assembly GCA_903928045.1). The sequence continues at coordinate 5,341 of CAIYPH010000219.1, read as the reverse complement.
GCTCGAGCGCGAGCACCTTGCCGAACTCCTCCATCACCAGCATCACATCGACCGGCCCGCCGCCGAAGCCGCCGTATTTCTCATCGATCGGCAGGCCGAGCAGGCCGAGCTCGGCATATTGGTCCCACAGCTTGCTGGACCAGCCATTGGCCTCCTGCATGTAGCCACGCCGGGCGGCGAAGCTGTAATTATCCGACAGCAGGCGCGAAATGCTGTCTTTCAGCAGGCGCTGGTCTTCCGAAAGTTCAAAGTCCATTACAGCCCCAACACCGCTTTGGTGAGAATATTCTTCTGGATCTCATTGGTGCCGCCGTAGATCGAGGCGGCGCGCAGCATGAGGTAGGGGCCCGCCATCGCCGGCGCCCAATCCGGCCAGTACGGCTCCTCGTTGCTCATCGCCGCCAGCTCCTTGGCCCAGCCTGGCATGGCCAGCGGCCCGCCGATATCGACCACGAATTCGCTGGTCTCCTGCAGCAGCTCGGTGCCCTTGATCTTGAGGATCGAGGAGAAGGGATCCGGCTTGCCGGCCTCCTTCTTCTTCGCCGAGACCACGCGCAGCTGGGTGAGTTCGAGCGCCTTGAGATCGACCTCGATCTGCGCCGCACGGCGGCGGAAGGCGGGGTCCTCGATCAGCGGTTTGCCGTGTTGGACCACCTCGCGGGCGAGTTCCTTGGCATAAGCCAGCCGCTCCTTTGACTTGCCGAGCCGGGCGATGCCGGTGCGCTCATTGCCGAGCAGGAATTTCGCCACGTCCCAGCCGCGGTTTTCCTCGTAGATGCGGTTGCCGACGGGCACGCGCACATTGTCGAAGAACACCTCGTTGAGGTGATGGCTGCCATCGATCGAGATAATCGGCCGCACGGTGATGCCGGGCGTCTTCATATCGATCAGCACGAAGGAGATGCCTTCCTGCTTCTTCTTGGCGTGCGGATCGGTGCGCACCAGGGCGAAGCACCAATCGGCGTGATGCGCCGTCGAGGTCCATATCTTCTGGCCGTTGATGACGTTATCGTCGCCATCGCGCACGGCGGCGGTCTTCAGGGAGGCGAGGTCCGAGCCGGCGCCGGGCTCGGAGAAGCCCTGGCACCACCAATCGTCGAGGTTGGCCGCGCGCGGCAGGAAGTAGTCCTTCTGCGCCTGGGTGGCGAATTGCATCAGCACCGGGCCGATCATGGTGATGTTGAAGCCCGACACCTCCGGTGCATTGCCCATCATGATCTCCTCCTGGAAGATCATCCGCTGCGTCGGCGACCAGCCCGGCCCGCCATACTCCTTCGGCCAGGAATAGGCGGCCCAGCCCTTCTTGTTGAGAATGCGCTGCCAGGAGACGATGTCCTCCTTGCGATGGCCGTAGCCGTGCCGGCTGCGGGTGCGGATGTCTTCCGGCAGGTTCTCGTCGATGAAGGTGCGGACCTCCAGGCGGAAGGCCTCGTCCTCGGGCGAATAGCGCAGATCCATGATTTCCTCCGATGCCACGCTGGCTGTTTGGGCAGAGTATGTTGCCGGTATGGGCTAACGCGCAAGCGGGGAAGAACGATGTTCTTTTTGTGAACAAAAAGAACCAAAAAAACTTTTCCCGACTTCGGCGCCGTTGGCTTGCCTCCCGGGATGGTTGGGAGCGGTACACATCAATGGAGCGATAGTTTTTTGGTTCTTTTTTTCAAAAAAGAACCCTTCCTTCCCCCCCTTCCCTTCGCCTAACTTCCCGCCAGACCAAAACACACAGGAAACGCCATGAGCGACAAGGCACTGGTTCGGCTGGAAAAAGACGGGGACGTCGCGGTGATCGTGGTGGACAACCCGCCGGTCAACGCGCTCAGCCCCGGCGTGCCGGAAGGCATCATCGCCAGCCTCAAGGCCGCCAACGAGGACCCTTCGGTGAAGTCGATTGTGCTGATCGGCGCCGGGCGCAGCTTCATCGCCGGCGCCGATATCCGCCAGTTCGGCAAGGGCCGCCCGCGCACCCCGATTGGCGAACGCACCTATGATGTGATGGACCAAAGCGCCAAGCCGATCGTCGCCGCCATCCACGGCTACGCCCTCGGCGGCGGGCTCGAGAATGCCATGGGCTGCCATTATCGCATCGCCGTGCGCAGCGCCAAGGTCGGGCTCCCAGAGGTGCTGATCGGCATCCTGCCCGGCGGCAATGGCACCCAGCGCCTGCCCCGCCTGATTGGCGCCAAGCGCGCGCTCGACATGATCGTGACCGGCCGCCACGTCCCGGCCGACGAGGCGCTCTCCTTTGGCATTCTCGATAAAGTGGTGGATGGCGACCTGCGCGCCGAAGCCGTCGCCTTCGCCCGCGGCAAGGCGGATGTCCGCCCGCTTCCCCGCGTGCGTGACCGCACGACCCAGCTCGCCGACTACCAGGCCGATCCCGGCATGTTCGACGCCATGCGCAAGTCGATTGCCCGCAAGGCGCGCAACCAGAAGGCGCCGTACAACTGCATCGCCGCCGTCGAGGCTGCCTGCACCCTGCCCTTCGAGCAGGGCATCGTGCGCGAGCAAGAACTGTTTCTCGAACTTGAGAACTCCGACGAGGCCAAGGCGCTGCGCTACGCATTCTTCGCCGAGCGAGAGGTCGCCCGCATCCCCGGTCTGCCCGACAGCACGCCTGTGCGCGAAATCGCCTCGGCCGCCGTGGTCGGCGCAGGCACCATGGGGGGCGGCATCGCCATGTCCTTCGCCGATTTCGGCATCCCCGTGCGCGTGCTCGAAGCCTCGCCCGAAGCGATGGCCCGCGGCATGGAGCGTATCCGCAACAACTACGCCACCTCGGTCAAGCGCGGCAGCCTCTCCCAGGCCGAGATGGACGCCCGCCTCGCCCGCATCCATCCGGTCGACACCTACGAAGCCATCGCGGACGCCGACGCGGTGATCGAGGCGATCTTCGAGGAAATGGGGCCAAAAAAGGAGGTCTTCACCAAGCTCGACGCGGTGATGAAGCCAGGCGCGCTTATGCTATCGAACACCTCCGCGCTCGATATCGACGAAATCGCCTCCGTCACCACACGCCCCGAGGACGTCGCGGGCGCGCATTTCTTCTCGCCGGCCAATGTGATGAAGCTGCTGGAGGTGGTGAACGGCTCGAAAACCGCGCCCTCCACCTTCGCCTCGGTGATGAAGATGGGCCGCGCCATCGGCAAAATCAGCGTCGGCTGCGGCAATTGCGACGGCTTCCTCGCCAATCGCAGCCGCGCGCCGTTCAGCATCGAGACCATCATCATGCTGGAAGAAGGCGCCCTGCCGGAGCAGATCGACAAGGTGATGGTCGATTTCGGCTACCCCATGGGCCCCTTCGCGGTGGGTGACCTCGCCGGCCTCGATATTGGCTGGGCCAGCCGCAAGCGCCGCGCCGCCGCCAACCCCAACTACCGCAAGCAGCCCATCCCCGACCGGCTCTGCGAACTCGGCCGCTTCGGCCAAAAAACCAGTGCCGGCTGGTATCGCTACGAGAAGGGCGATCGCACGCCGTATCCTGACCCTATCGTAGCCGACATCATCCGCGAGGAAGCCGCCAAACTGGGCAACCCGCCGCGCAGCTTCAGCGACGAGGAAATCTTGCGCCGCCTGCTCTTTGCCTCCGTCAATGAGGCCTGCAAGATCCTGGAAGAGGGCATCGCCTTCCGCTCATCGGACGTCGACATCATGTGGCTGCACGGCTTCGGCTTCCCCCGCTACCGTGGCGGCCTGATGTACTGGGCCGATGGCATCGGGGTGCGCGACGTCTACAACCAGATCGCCGCGTGGCATCAGCAATACGGCGAGCGCTGGGCCCCTTCCGCCCTGCTGCGCCGCCTCGCCGAAACCGGCACCAACTTCCGCGACGCCAAGCCGGGACAGGCGTAGCGACAGGAGAGGGCGCCGCCCTGGCTTTTCTTAACCCGCTCGGTCTTGACGCGCGCGGGGGGATGGGCCATTTGCCCGAATCAGGACTGCTTAGGTCCGAATAGGGTTATGATGGCATGCTCAGGCTTTCAAAGCTGACCGATTATGCGGTGGTGGTGCTCATCCGGCTTGGGGATTGTCTCCGGGCAGGAGAGGATTGTGTGCAGACCTCACCGGGGATCGCGATGGCGACCGGCGTGCCGGAGCCGACGGTGGCTAAGGTGCTGAAGGCGTTGGCGACGGCATCGCTGGTGACGTCCCAGCGCGGCGCGCGGGGGGGCTATCGGCTGTCGCGGCCTTTGGATGAGGTGACCGTGGCGGACGTGATCGCCGCGATCGACGGGCCGATCGCGCTGACCGCTTGCGTCGAAGGTGGCGGCGGGGGGTGTGATGTCGGCAACATCTGCGCGGTCAAAGGGCGGTGGGACCTGGTGAACGACGCCATTCGCGCGGCGCTGACAGACATATCATTGGCGGACATGCGGGCGGCTTCGGTGCCCCTCGCATTCCGCGTGCCGGCGCCGATGAGCGCGTCGGCAGCCGAGTAGGAGAAACAGAATGCCCGCCGTTACTGAGACGCTGGATACGGTCGCCGCGGTCACCGAGGGTGGCTACAAGTGGGGTTTCTCCACTGATATCGAAATGGATATGGCGCCGAAGGGGCTGAACGAGGACATCGTTCGCCTGATTTCCTCGCGCAAGGGCGAGCCCGAGTGGCTGCTGGATTGGCGCCTGAAGGCCTTCGCGGCGTGGCTGAAGATGGAGGAGCCCGACTGGGCGAAGATCCATCACCCGCCGATCGACTACCAGGACCTGCATTACTACGCCGCACCGAAGAAGAAGCCCGGCCCGAAGAGCCTCGACGAGGTCGATCCGGAGCTGCTCGCGATGTACGAGAAGCTCGGCATCCCGCTCAAGGAGCGCGCCATCCTCGCCGGCGTCGAGCCCGAGGAGGGTGAGCGGCCGCCGGTGGCGGTCGATGCGGTGTTCGACAGTGTCTCGGTTGCCACCACCTTCCGCACCACGCTGGCGAAGTCCGGCGTGATTTTCTGCCCGATCAGCGAGGCGGTGCATTCGCATCCCGAACTGGTGAAGCAGTATCTCGGCAGCGTGGTGCCGGCGGGCGACAACTACTTCGCGGCGCTGAACTCGGCGGTGTTCTCCGACGGGTCCTTCGTGTTCATCCCCAAGGGGGTGCGCTGCCCGATGGAGCTGTCCACCTATTTCCGCATCAACGCGCGCAACACCGGCCAGTTCGAGCGCACGCTGATCGTGGTGGAGGATGGCGGGCACGTCTCCTACCTCGAGGGCTGCACCGCGCCGCAGCGTGACGAGAACCAGCTGCACGCCGCCGTGGTGGAGCTGGTGGCGATGACGGATGCCACCATCAAGTATTCGACGGTGCAGAACTGGTACCCCGGCGATGCCGACGGCAAGGGTGGCATCTACAACT
>CAIYPH010000218.1 GCA_903928045.1 uncultured Rhodospirillales bacterium | reverse complement strand
GCACATGCACCTGGTCGCCCTTGTAGTTGCCGGTCAGCGCATACATCACGAGATTGACCCCGAACCGGTAGGCCAGCACGCGCTGGCGCGCGCCGCCGGGGATGGTGGCGTAGGGGGGGCGGCCCTGCGCGTCGACCGCCCAGGCCGAGGCCCAGTCGTGCCCGCCGATGATCACCGGGGAGACGCCGTCGTTCGAGCGGTCCTGGTCGCTGGCGACCCATACGGCGTCGCCGCTGAAGCGGCCGGGGAATTCGCTGAGGAGGTAGAAGGAGCGGGCCAGGACGTGGGCCTGGGTGAGTTCGGTGAGGGCTGGAACCACCAGGCCCTGGCCCATGCGGCGCAAGGCCGCCTCGGTGCCGTTGGCGAAGCCCTCGCCGGAGCCGCCGTTGCGGGTGTCGATCAGGATGATGCCGCCATTGGCCATGAACCGGTTGAGCGCGGAGACCGCCTGGCCGGTTGGCGGCGGGGCTTCGGCGGTGATGGGCCAGTAGAGCAGGGGGTAGAGCGAGAGGTCGTCCTGCCCGGGCTCCACCGCGGCCGGTTCGGCCAGCGAGGCGGCGGTACGGCGGTTGACGTAGTCGGACAGGCCGATCAGCCCGGCGCGGGTGACGTCGTCGACCTGCGCGTCCCCGGTCAGCACATAGGCGAGCCTTGTGCCGCGCGCCGGGTTCTCCTCGGGCGAGAGTTGTGGGGCCTGGGCCTGGGCGAGTGGTGCCAGCACGAGGAAGGCGAGCGTCGCGGTGGCGCCGAGCAGGCCGCGCAGGCGCAGCGATGCCAGCATGTCGATCGCCAGCAGCAGGATCGCCAACGCCATCAGCCATGGCGCCAGCCCGCGTTCCGGCGGAATGCCGCCCAGCGGCTCGACGGTGGCGCCCGGGATGGGGGCGGCCGCCACCGGCATCGCCATGCGGTTGGCGAGGTTGAGGACGCGGCGCGATGTCTCCGGGCCGTAGAGGCCGGGGGGCGAGCGCGGCCCGGCTTCGGCGCGCGCCAGGTCCGCCGCCGTCATCGCCACCGCCGCCGGGGAGGGTGCGCCGGGCTGGCCGAAGCCATCCAGGGTTTCCACCGGGGCGAGCTTCTGCGTGCTGCCCTCCTCGCTGCCGGTGACGCCGTTGGCGAGCTCGACCAGCCGGCGCAGCATGTCGACGAACAAGCCGGAGAGCGGCAGGTCCGACCAGTCGGCGTTGGCGGTGATGTGGAACAGCACGACCTGCCCGGCACCGCGGGTGGCGTGGGTGACCAGCGGGGTGCCATCGGCGAGGCGCGCCCAGGTGGCGTCGGCCAGGTGCATACCCGGCGCGGCCAGCACCTGGCGGGTGATCCTGACCTCGGCGGGCGCCGTGAGCCCGGCGAAGGGCGAGGGGGGGGCGAAGGGGGCAAGCCCGGCCGGCTGGCTCCAGGACATCGCGCCGCCCAGTTGCCGGTCGCCTTCGAGCATTTTCACCGGCAGCAGCGTATCGGGCCGCTCGGCGGTTTTTGGGCCGGCGAAGCGGATCAGCGTGCCGCCTTTGCCTACCCAGTTGGCCAGCAGCTCGCGCTCCGGCCCGTCCGGCACCACGCGATCGGCGAGGATCAGCACGGAAATCTCGCGCGACAACAGGGCGGCGAGCTCCCCTTCGCGCAACTCGGTCGAGGTTTCGAGCGCTCGGCGGAGATAGAACAACTGCCCGGTCAGCGGCGCGCCGGCGGCCACCGCGTCGCCGGCGAGGAGGCCGACCGGGCGGCGGCGCCAGCGTTCGTCGAGCATTACGACGCCCCCGGCGCTGGCGCTGCCCTCGATCACCAGGCGGGACAGCCGGTTGCGCAATTCGGGCGGGAGCGGCATCGCCGCCTCCGCCTCCGCCGCCGCGGCCCCGGCGGGGACGTGCACCACGACGCGGGCGAGGGTGCGGCCATCGGCGGATTGCGCGGCTACCGCCACCTCGCCGGCAACCCGCAGCCTGGTCTGGGCGAGGCGGACGATCAGCCCGTCCGCCTCGGCGCGCGGCGGCAGGAGCAGCCTGGTCGCCACGTCATCGGCGCGCATCTCCACCACCGGGCCGAGCGCGCCGAGTGCTGCGGCGTAGCCGGCCCAGTCCGGTCCGCCTTCCAGCCCGTCGGAGATCGCCACCACCGCGCCGGCCTTGGCGGATTGGGCGGCTTGGGCCGCCGCCTTGCGGTCCACTCCCCAGGGCTTCGGGCGCAGCGCCTCCAGCAGCGGCCGAGCGGCGCTGGCCGGCATGGCGAGCGAGGCGGCGGGCGGCGCGCCGGTTTCGCTTGGCGCGTTCGTCAGCAGGATGACGTTGCGGCCTTCCCGCTCGGCGCGATCGAGCACCGTGCGCGCCACCACGATGCGCTTGCCCCAGTCCCGTGCCGCCGCCCAGCCGTCATCGATCGCCAGCAGCACCGCCCCGCTCCCCGGCAGCGCAGCGCCCGCCTCCAGCACCGGCTGCGCCAGCCCGAGGATCACCAGCCCAGCGGCAACACAGCGAAGCACCAGCAGCCACAGCGGCGTGCGCGCTGGCGTTTCGCTGGCGGAGGTGAGGCCGAGGAGCAGACGGATCGCGGGGAAACGCTCGATGCGCGGCGCCGGCGGCGTCACCCGCAAGAGCCACCACAGGAGAGGCAGGGCGGCGAGCGCGAAGAGGACCCAGGGGGCGGCGAAGATCATGCCGACCCCACTTTGGGGAAGGAAGGAAGCGCTTCTTTTTGAAAAAAGAAGCAAAAACTTTTTATTCCGTTGGTATCGCGCACTCCCGGGAGGGCGCGATGCAAACGGATAAAAGTTTTTGGGTTCTTTTTTTCAAAAAAGAACCGCTTTCTTCCTTTCATCTCACCGCCGCCCAAGCTGCGGCGCCAGCGCCATGTAAAGGCCGAGCAGCGCGGATTCGGCGGGGTGGTCGGTGCGGTGAATGCTGAACCCCCAGCCCGCCGCGCGGCAGATCGCGCGCAGCCCGTCCTGCTGGGCGGCGAGGCGCTCGCCGTAGGCTTCGCGCACGCCCTCGACGCGGGCGATCAGGGTGGAGATTTCGCGGCGCACCCCTTCGAAGCGCACGCGGCCCTCGTAGGGCAGCACGGCTTCGGCGGGGTCCAGCACTTGCAGCAGATGGCCGCGCACGGGGATGGCGGACATGCGGCCGACCGCGCGCTGGATCACCTCGAGCGGGGCGAGGAAATCGCCGATCAGCACGACCTGAGCGTGGCGAGGTAGCGGGACCTCGGGCGGCACGCCTTCACTGGCGGGGAGACGGCCGAGCAATTCGGCCAGGCGTTCGACGCTGGAGACGGCGCGGCCCTCGGCGCCGAGCAGGCGGACGCGTTCGCCGCCACGGATCAGCAGCGCGGCCAGTGCCAGCAGCAGTAGTTCGGCGCGCTCGGCCTTTTCGACCGGGGCGCCTTTGCGCCAGCGCATGCTGTCGCCGCCGTCGCGCCACAACGCCACGGTCTGGGCCGCCTCCCACTCGGTTTCGCGGATGAAGGCGCGATCGGAACGGGCGGATTGCCGCCAGTCGATCCGGTTGACGGCGTCGCCGGGCAGGAAGGGGCGGTATTGCCAGAAACTATCGCCCTGGCCGACCCGGCGGCGCCCGTGCACGCCCTGCGCCACCGTCGCGGCTACCCGCTCGGCCGCCACCAGCAGGGGCGGCAGCGTGGCGCCGAGCGCCTCGGCGCGGCGGGCGCTTGCGCTCACCCGAGGCGACCGATCAGGCGGGAAATGATGTCGGACAGCACGATGCCGTCGGCGCGGGCGGAGAAGTTCAGCGCCATGCGGTGGCGCAGCACCGGCGGCGCGAGGGCGATAACATCCTCGACCGAAGGGGCGAGCCGCCCGTCGAGCAGGGCGCGGGCGCGGGAGGCCAGCATCAGCGCCTGCGCCGCGCGCGGGCCGGGGCCCCAGGCGACGTGCTTGCGCACCTCCTCGTCATCCGAGGTTTCCGGCCGGCCACCGCGCACGATGGAAAGGATCGCCTCCACCACGCTCTCCCCGACGGGCACCCGGCGGATCTGCGCTTGGGCGGCCAGCAGCTCATCGGCCGTCAACGCCGGCTCCGGCGGTGCCTCGGCCGCCCCGGTGGTGGCGATCAGCATCTGCCGCTCGGCCGCCAGCTCGGGATAGGTCACCGTCACTTCCAGCAGAAAGCGATCGAGCTGCGCCTCGGGCAGGGGGTAGGTGCCCTCCTGCTCGATCGGATTCTGCGTCGCCAGCACATGGAAGGGCTGCGGCAGGTGATGCTCGACGCCACCCACCGTCACCCGCTGCTCCTGCATCGCCTGCAGCAGGGCGGACTGGGTGCGCGGGCTGGCGCGGTTGATTTCGTCGGCCATCAGCAGCTGGCAGAACACTGGGCCGGGCACGAAGCGGAAATTGCGCCGCCCGCCCGCATCCTCGTCCAGCACCTCGCTGCCCAGAATATCGGCCGGCATCAGGTCGGGCGTGAACTGCACGCGCTTGGTGGCGAGCCCCATCACCACCCCCAACGTCTCCACCAGGCGGCTCTTGCCAAGGCCGGGCACGCCCACCAGCAGCACATGGCCACCCGACAGCAGGGTGATCAGCGTTTGATCCACCACCTCCTGTTGGCCGTAGATGGCGCGGCCGATCTGCCGCCGCGCCGCGGCGATGCGCTCGCCCAGCGCCTCAACGGCGGCCAGAATGTCGCCGGACGGGGGAGGCACGGGGGCAATGCTGGCGGACATGTGTCGAATCCTCGGCTGGCGCAGATGACAAATAGGGCTGCGGTGACACGCTGCCACTTCCCCCGGACGGGGGATGCTACCTATATCTTCCCATGGGGCGAAAGACCGTCCGAGGGTGCAATGTCGTGAATGAGGCCTTGCCGGCGATAAATGATCTCCTTGATGGCGCCCGGGCCAGGCCCCGGCGCGCACCAGTGG
>CAIYPH010000217.1 GCA_903928045.1 uncultured Rhodospirillales bacterium | reverse complement strand
GATAGAAGAGGATCGAGTTGAGCTCCTTGAACACCGGCAGCACCGACTTGCGGGACACCGAGGTCCAGCAGCCGAACACCGCGGCGACCTTGTCGACGGTGATGAGCTGGCGGGCCTTCTCGGCGAACAGCGGCCAGTTGGAGGCGGGGTCGACGACGACGGCTTCGAGCTTCTTGCCGAGAACGCCGCCCTTCTTGTTCTGCTCCTCGATGAGCATCAGCATGACGTCCTTCAGCGTGGTCTCGCTGATCGCCATGGTGCCGGAGAGCGAATGCAGGATGCCGACCTTGATGGTGGCCTGCGCCTGGGCGTCATGCGCTCCAGTGAGCAGAGCGGCGGCGGCGGCGGCGGCTAGGCCGGTGCCACGCAGCCAGTTGCGGAAAGATGCCATGAGTCTCCCTCGATTTTCACGTGCCTCCGACGCGGGCTGCGCCGGGGCTGTGGGTTTCTTAGCAATGGCCGTGCCAGCCAAATTATGGGCAAAATCTGCGCCGCGCCATGCTGCAATGCGGAAAACGCGGCAAAGCGACCGTTCACAAACTCGGCAAATGCCTAATTTACGAACAGTTACCGCTCTTGCGCCATCTCGCTTTCATGCCAACGCCTGAGCAATAGCCAGGAGAGCAGGCCGAGCGCGGCGTAGATCGCGATGCCCGCCGCCGAGAGGAGCGCAAGTGCGGCGTACATTCTTGGGATATCAAGCCGGTAGCCGCTTTCCAGAATGCGATAGGCGAGGCCGGAACCCGCAGTCGCGGTGCCGGCGGTGAATTCCGCCACCACCGCGCCGATCAGGCTGAGCCCGCCGGCGATGCGCACGCCGGCGAAAAAATACGGCATCGCGGCGGGCAGGCGGAGATACCACAGGATCTGCCAGCGCCGTGCCCCCGCCAGACGCATCAGGTCGAGCAGCCCATGATCGGCGGCGCGCAGGCCGAGCGTGGTGTTGGACAGCACGGGGAAGAAGGCGACGATCCAGGCGCAGATCAGCAAAGCGAGAAATCCGTCGCGCACGTAGATCAGGATCAGCGGCGCGATGGCGATGATCGGTGTCACCTGCAGGATGATGGCGTAGGGGAACAGGCTCGCCTCGATCCAGCGGGACTGCGCGAAAATCAGCGCGAGCCCGCCGCCGCCGATCACCGCGGCCGCCAGGGCAGCGAAGGTGACGCCGAGGGTGACGAGCAGCGAGGCCCAGAGATTGGGCCAATCCTCCACCATCGCGCGGGCGATCGCCATTGGCCCGGGGAGCAGATAGGGCGGGATGTCGTTGGCCCGCACCAGCCACTCCCAGCCGATCAAGAATAGCAGGCCGACGAGCGTTGGCAGGAGGAAGCTCGCGGCCCGGCTCATGACATCGCCGCCTTCAACGCCGCCGAGACGGTTCGGCAGGCCTCGTTATAGGGGGCGCTGGTGCGGTAGGCCTCGTCGCGCGGGCCGGCATCGGGCAGCGCGATATCGGCGACGATCCGCCCGGGGCGCGGCGCCATCACCAGAATGCGGGTGGAGAGGAACACGCTTTCGTAGACGCTGTGGGTGACGAAGGCGACGGTGAGGCCGGACGATGCCCAGAGGCCGAGCAAATCCTCGTTCAGCCGCAATCGGGTGATTTCGTCGAGCGCCGCGAAGGGTTCGTCAAGCAGCAGCAGCTTCGGCCCGGGGACCAAAGCGCGGGCAATGGCGACCCGCATCTTCATGCCGCCCGAGAGCTGTCGGGGATAGGAGGCCTCGAAGCCGGCGAGCCCGACCTGTGCCAAGGCGGCTTCCGCCCGCGCTTCGGCCTCGCTTTTGCCGATGCCAGCGATTTGCAGGGGCAGGCGGACATTGCCGAGTACCGTGCGCCAGGGCATCAGCGTCGGCTCCTGGAACACGTAGCCGAGCCGCTCTTGTCGCGCCCATTCCACCCGCCCGGCGCTCGGCTCGGCCAAGCCGGCGATCAGCCGCAGCGCAGTGGATTTGCCGCAGCCGGAGGGGCCGAGCAGGCTGACGAACTCGCCCGTGCCAATCGCGAGATCGACGCCGCGCAGCGCCTCGGTGCCGTTGGAAAAGGTCTTGCCGACGCCGCGCAGCGCGACGATGTCCATGGCGCCGCTTGGCGCGGCGACCGTCACGGGGCGCGCATTTCGATGGCGTGGCGGCGGTTGACGAAGCCCAGCGTATAGCCGCGCTGAAAATCGAGATCGGGCTTGTGCAGCCCGGCCGCCACGGCAGCATCGAAGAACGCCTTCCAGCGCGCATCCGTCATCGCGCCGATGCCGAGGGAGAGACTATCGCCCGAATCCACCAGACCGCTTTCGCGCATCACCTTGATGGCGAAGGCGATGGTGTCCTCCGTCATGTCCTTGTTGGCGGCGCGGATCAGCGCGTTGCCGGGGGCGGGGTCACCATAGATGTAGGAGTACCAGCCCTCGATGGAGGCCTCGACGAAGGCACGCACGATCTCCGGGCGCTCGCGGATGGTCTTGGCCTGGGCGAGGATGAGGTCGCAATAGCTGGTGAAGCCGTTATCGGCGAGCAGGTTGACCACCGGGCGGATGCCGGTCGCGCGCTCGATCTGGAAGGGCTCGGAGGTCACGAAGCCCTGCTGGATGGCGCCGCGGTCGGCGAGGAATGGCGCGAGCTGGAAATTATAGGGGCGGATCTGCGCGTCGGTGAAACCGAATTTCGCCTTCAGGAACAGAAACCAGCCATTGCGCGCGCCGGCCGAGATCATGATCGGCTTGCCGGCCATCTGGGCGATCGTGTCATGCCCGGCGCCGGGATGGGAGATCAGCACCTGCGGGTCCTTCTGGAACAGCGCCGCCACCGCCACGACGGGGATGTTCTGCTTCACCAGGTTCAGCACGCCGAAGCTGCCGGAGGTCATCTGGAAATCGACGATGCCGGTGGCGATGGCCTGCTCCGGATTGGCCTGTGGGCCCCCGGCGCGGATCGTCACATCCAGCCCGCGCTTGGCGTAGAACCCCTTGGCGAGCGCCTGGTAGAAGCCGCCATGCTCCGCCTCGGCCAGCCAGTCGGTGCCGAACACAATTTTGGTTTGCGCATGCGCGGGGGTGGCCAGGATCAGCACGAGAGCCAACAGGCGGAACATCGGCGTGGGTCTCCTCCGGGCCGGGCAGGGGGCTTGCGTGCCACACTGGCAAGCAGGGGGGCAAGTGTGATCCACTCCGGTTCAATCAAGCCTTGTCCGGGAGCGATCGCCGACCCATGCCCTATGCCACCCCTTTCGGCGCTATGCGCCTGCCGGTCTGCGCGGCCCCGATGTTCCTGGTTTCGGGGCCGGACCTCGTGCTCGCCGCCTGCCGCGCCGGCATCATGGGCTCCTTCCCGACGCCCAATGTGCGCAAGATCGAGGAACTCGACGCCTGGATGGCCACCATCACCGCGGGGCTCGCCGCCGCGCGGGCGGCCGATCCGGCGGCGCTGATCGGGCCATGGGCGGTCAACCTGGTCACCCATTCCTCCAATAGCCGCCTCGCCGAGGATCTCGCGCTGGTGGCCAAATACCGCCCGCCGGTCGTGATCACCGCACTCGGCAGCCCGCGCCCGGCGATCGAGACGGTGCATGGCTATGGCGGCAAGGTGATCGCCGACGTGATTTCGCTGCCGCTCGCCCGCAAGGCGTTGGCGGCGGGGGCGGATGGGTTAGCCTGCGTGTCGGCCGGCGCCGGCGGGCATACCGGGTTCCTCTCGCCCTTCGCCTTCATCGCCGCCATCCGCGAGATGTTCGACGGGCCGATCATCGTCGGCGGCGGGATTGCCGATGGGGCAGGGGTGGCGGGCGCCATCGCGGCGGGGGCCGACCTCGTCTATGTCGGCACCGCCTTCATCCCCGCCAGCGAAAGCATCGCGCCCGAAGCGCACAAGCAGATGGTGGTGGACGCCAGCATCGACGACCTGCTGGTGACGGCGGCGATTAGCGGCACCCCCGCCTCCTGGCTCAAGCCCTCGTTGGTGCAGGCAGGGATCGACCCAGCAGATCTCGGCACGCCGCATGAGCGGAAATACGATTCCAGCGCCGCGCTGCCCAAGCGCTGGCTGGAACTGTTCGCCGCCGGCCAGGGCGTCGGCGCCAGCCGCGCCATTGAGCCGGTGGAGGCGATCGTGGCCCGCATGGAGCGCGGCTACGCTGCGGCGGTGCGGCGCCTCGCCGATCTATCCATAGTTGGTTAGTATGCTATAAAACACCCACCCCAAAGGAGGACTTCCCATGCACAGCAAACACCCCGAGACCCTCGCTCTGCACGCTGGCTGGCGGCGCGACCAGTCGACCAACGCGGTGGCGGTGCCGATCTACCAAACCACCTCCTACCAGTTCAACAGCACCGAGCACGCCTCAAATCTGTTTGCGCTCAAGGAGTTGGGCAATATCTACACCCGCCTGATGAACCCGACGACCGATGTGCTGGAGCAGCGAGTCGCGGCGCTCGAAGGCGGCGTCGCGGCACTGGCGGTGGCCTCCGGCCAGGCGGCCTCGGCCTTCGCGGTGCAGAACCTCGCCCGCGCCGGGGACAACATCGTCGCGTCGACCGATCTCTACGGCGGCACCTGGAACCTCTTCGCCAATACGCTGAAGGACCAGGGCATCGAGGTCCGCTTCGTCGATCCGGCCGATCCGCAGGGCTTCGCGCGCGCCACCGACGACAAGACCCGCGCCTATTATGCCGAGACCCTGCCCAACCCGAAGCTGCGCGTGTTCCCCATCGCCGAGGTCGCCGCCATCGGCCGGCCGCTCGGCATTCCCCTCATCATGGACAACACCGCCGCCCCCCTGCTGGTGAAGCCCTTCGAGCATGGCGCCGCGGTGGTGATCCATTCGCTGACCAAGTTCATTGGCGGCCACGGCACCTCGATCGGCGGCATCATCGTCGATAGCGGCAATTTCGACTGGGAGGCCCATCCCGCCCGCCAGCCGCTGCTGAACACGCCTGACCCGTCCTACCACGGTGCGGTGTGGTCGCAGGCGGTGAAGGGGCTCGGCCCGATCGCCTACATCATCAAGGCTCGCGTGACCCTGCTGCGCGATCTCGGCGCCGCGCTCAGCCCGTTCAACGCCTTCATGTTCATCCAGGGGCTGGAGACGCTGGCGCTGCGCATGCGGGCCCATTGCGCCAATTCGCTGGCGGTGGCCGAGTATCTCGGCAAGCGGGCGGAAGTCTCGCGGGTGATCCACCCCTCGACGCTCACCGGGCAGGACGCGGCCTGGACCAAGCAATATCTCACCCACGGCATGGGCGGGTTGTGCGGCTTCGAACTCAAGGGCGGCGTCGAGGCCGGCAAGAAGTTCATCGACAGCCTGAAGATGTTCTACCACGTGGCGAATATCGGCGATGCGCGGAGCCTGGCGATCCATCCCGCCAGCACCACGCATAGCCAGCTCAACCAGGAGGAACAGGCGGCCACCGGCGTCTCGCCCGGCTATATCCGCCTCTCCGTCGGCATCGAGCATAT
>CAIYPH010000216.1 GCA_903928045.1 uncultured Rhodospirillales bacterium | reverse complement strand
GGGTGGCGGCGGCTTGGCCACGGGGGGCGCCGGGGTTTGCGCGGGGCGCGTGGGCGGTGGGGGCTCGGGCGGCGCCGGTTCCGGGGGAGACGGCTCGGGTGGTGGCGGTTCGGGCGGTGGTGGCTCCGGCGGGGGTGGTTCGGGAGGCTTCGGCTCAGGGGCGGGTGGCTCGGGCGGTGGCACCTCCACCATGATTTCCACCGCCGGCGGCTCCGCGGGCAGGCCGATCCGTATGGTCTGGAAGGCCAGCACCGCCGCGCCATGCACCGCCAGCGAGGCCATGAGCATCGGCCCCAGCGCCCCGCGCCGCCTCATGACTCCACGCATTCAACACAGCCCCGCTTTGGCGGTGAGCGTAACCGGGGGCAGGGTGGGCTTCAATGTTGATGATGGTGGCGGCTGGGGAGAAGAAGAGCGTTCTTTTTGTGAGCAAAAAAACCTTTACCGACTTCGTTGCCGTTGGCTTGCGGGAAGGCAGGATGCGGTACACACCAAACGGATAAGAGTTTTTTGCTCCTTTTTTCCAAAAAAGGAGCGCTTGCTTCCCCCCCTTCCTTGCCGCCCACTATACCCCAGCCTAGGCTCAGGCCCCTGGCTTGCACGGCCGGCACCAAAAGAAGACGTAATCGGGAAAAGCGGCATGGACCATCAAACGCCTGAACAATCCTCGGATGGCGCCACGCGGCGTCTCGATGCCCTGGTCGTCGGCCAGGGGTTCGGCGGCATGTATATGCTGCACCGGGCGCGCGGCATGGGGCTGCGCGTTCTGGCGATCGAGGCCGGCGACGATGTCGGCGGCACCTGGTACTGGAACCGCTATCCCGGCGCCCGCTGCGACGTGATGAGCATCGATTATTGCTACTCCTTCTCCAACGAGATCATGCAGGAGTGGACCTGGAGCGAGCAGTTCGCGCCGCAGGCCGAGATCTGGGCCTATGCGAAATGGGTCGCCGACAAGCTCGATCTGCGCCGCGACGTTCAGTTCGACACCCGCGCGACATCGCTCACCTACGACGACGCCCGCCAGCTCTGGACGGTGATGACCGATTGCGGCGATGTCTTCGAGGTCACCTATCTCATCATGGCGACCGGCCCGCTCTCGATCCCTAAGGGGCTCGATATGCCGGGCAGCGAGCGCTTCAAGGGCGAACTCTATTTGTCCGGCCGCTGGCCGCATCACCCGGTGGAGTTTGCCGGCAAGCGGGTGGGCCTGATCGGGACGGGATCGACGGGTATCCAGATCACCCCGGTGGTGGCGGAGCAGGCGCGCGAGCTTGTGGTGTTCCAGCGCACGCCGAGTTTTACCCTGCCGATGCGCAACCAGCGGCTCGATGCGGAGTATGTCGCCCAGATCAAGCAGAACTACCCGGAGTTGCGGGCCTTCGCGCGCAATACGTTGACCGGCGGCGTGCGGGCGACCTCAAATCGTCCGCTGTTCAGCGTGACGGTCGCGGAGCGGGAGCGGCTGATGGAGGAAGCCTGGGCCCATAGCGGCCTCGCCTTCCTTGGCCTGTTCGCCGACGTATTCACCAACCCCAGGGCGAATGACGTGGTGGCCGATTTCGTGCGCGGGAAAATCCGTGAGGTGGTGAAGGACCCCGCCACCGCGGAGGCGCTGACGCCGCGCGGCTATCCGATATTCGCCCGCCGCCCCTGCCTCGACACCAATTACTACGAGGCCTTCAACCGCGACAACGTCACGCTGGTCGATTGCCTCAAGGAGCCGATCGTCGAGATCACCGAGACCGGCATCCGCACCGGGGCGCGGGAGATCGACCTCGACATCATCATCGCGGCGACCGGCTATGACGGGCTGACCGGGGCGATGATGGCGGTGGATATCAAGGGCAAGCAGGGCCGCAGCCTGCGCGAGAAATGGGCCGCCGGCGCGCATTCGCATCTCGGCCTGATGATCGAGGGCTTCCCCAATTTGTTCATGATCGCCGGCGCCAACGGCCCTTCGGCACTGGCCAACTACCTCATCCTCAACGAGCAGAACGCGGATTGGATTTGCGACTGCATCGGCTTCATGCGCGCGCACGGGCATGGCGCCATCGAGCCCACCGCCGCGGCCGAGGACCGCTACATGGCGATGGTCAGTGCGATCGCCAGCCACTTGCTGATCTCCAAGGCCAACACCTGGTACACCGGCACGAATATTCCGGGGAAGGCGCGGTTCTTCCCGTTATTCGCCGGCGGCCTCAACAAATACCTGGAGATGTGCCGCGATGCGGCGGCTTCGGGGTACCAGGGGTTCGCGTTCGTGGGCGCACCCGCGGCCGCCGCGCGGTAACTGGTCGGCTACGAAGCGCCCGCGACTTCGCAACACCGAATGCACAGGTCAGCCGGTTGCTGCTCGCGGTCAACAGCAGCAGCCAGCCGCCTGCCGGGGATGTTCGCTCCACACCTTGAATCCGCCGTTCTTTTTTCAAAAAGAAGCGCTTGCTTATGCGCCGCATCGCGCGCCTGAGTGGGGAGCGCGCAGTCGCGCACAGGAAATACCATCATGGGCAAGGGCAACAAGCAGACCGGCAGCCGCGAAGCCAAGAAGCCGAAGGCGGACAAGAAAGTGGTGGCGCCCAGCGCCTCCTTCCTGCGGCCGCAGGGTGACGGCAAGGCAACGCTGCCCAAGCCGTCCAAGTAGCGCCTAACCCGGCGGGGTGACGGGGCGCGGCCGCACGGCGGCGAGCGACACCTCGCGCGGGATCGGCAGCAGCTTCGCCGGCGGTGCGGTGGGGTGGTGGAACACCGCGCCGTAGCGCGCCGCGAGGCTCACCCGGTCCCCCACCGACAGCTGCAACCGCGCCCAGCGCTCCACCGGCATGGTGACATCGAGCGTCGCCGCGCCGTGCCCGACCAGCAGGCGGACCAGCGGGCCGAACGTGCTGGCGTGGCGGATGCTCCCCGTCCCGTCGGCGGCGGCGGCGATGTCCAGTTCATGGGGGCGAATGAAGGCGATCGCCTCGCCGTCCGGCGCGTCGGTGCGGCCCAGGGCCGTGCCCTCGGGCAGTAGCGCCAGGCCGTCGGCGACGCGACAGGCCAGGCGGTTGGTGTCGCCGAGAAATTCATGCACGAAGGCCGAGCCCGGCATGCTGTAGACATCGCCGGGGGTGCCGACCTGCTCGATCCGCCCAGCCGACATCACCACCACCCGGTCGGCCAGTTCCAGCGCCTCGTCCTGGTCATGGGTGACGAACACGCTGGTGAGCCCGACCTCCCCGTGCAGCTCGCGAAGCCAGCGGCGCAGCTCCTTGCGCACCTTGGCATCGAGCGCGGCGAAGGGCTCGTCGAGCAGCAGCACTTTCGGTTCGATCGCCAAGGCG
>CAIYPH010000215.1 GCA_903928045.1 uncultured Rhodospirillales bacterium | reverse complement strand
CGCCGGTGACGGTGGCGTTTGCCGATGGCGCGGCCGAGTTGCCCGCCGCCGCGCGGACCGCGTTGATCGCCCTGGCGGGAGTGCGCGCCGGACGGACGATCGTGGTGGCCGGCTTCGGCGAGGCGCCCGAAGGTGACCCCGCCGCGCAGTCCCGCGCCCTACCGCTGGCTTGGGAGCGCGCCGGCGTCATCGCCAGGGCGTTGCAGGCCGCCGGCGTGCCCGAAGCCGCGCTGAACGTCACCGCCAGCGCCGTCGGGCGGGGCGGCGCCGCCAGGCTTACCGAATAGCCCCGCCTTGCCCAATAGCCAGGACTTGGCCAGTTTGCCCACCGGATTTCTCATCGCCTCTTGCCAACGGACCGACCCATGAAACGCCCGAAGCCAGCCTCCCCCCGCCAGCCCAGCCAGCGAGACGTGGCATGACCCGCCCGCTCTCCATCGGCATCGCCGGCCTCGGCACCGTCGGCGCCGGGGTGGTCACCCTGCTGCGCCAGAACGCCGACATCATCGCCGCCCGCGCCGGCCGCCCCATCGTCGTCACCGCCGTCTCCGCGCGGGACCGCGGGCGCGATCGCGGCATCTCGCTGGCCGGCCTGCGCTGGTATGATGACCCCGTCGCCCTCGCCGGGGATGCCGGGGTTGATGTCATCGTCGAGGTGATGGGCGGCTCGGAAGGCTCTGCCAAGGCGCTCGTCGAGGCGGCCATCGCCGCCGGCAAGCCGGTGGTCACCGCCAACAAGGCCCTGCTCGCCGTCCATGGCGCCGATCTCGCTGCCCGCGCCGAGGCGGCCAACGTGCCGCTCGCCTTCGAGGCCGCGGTGGCCGGCGGCATCCCCGCCATCAAGGCGATCCGCGAGGGCCTGGCCGCCAACCGCATCACCCGTGTCGCCGGCATCCTCAACGGCACCTGCAACTACATCCTCACCGTCATGCGCGAGCGCGGCCGCGAATTCGCCGACGTGCTGGCCGACGCCCAGAAGCTCGGCTACGCCGAGGCCGACCCGTCCTTCGACGTCGATGGCATCGACGCCGCCCACAAGCTCGCCATCCTCGCCGCCCTCGCCTTCGGCCGCCCGGTCGCCTTCGGGGATATGCATGTCGAGGGCATCCGCAACATCTCCGCGCTCGACATCGCCTTCGCCGGCGAACTCGGCTACCGCATCAAGCTGCTCGGCATCGCCACCCGCAGCGAGGCTGGCGTCGATGCCCGCGTGCACCCCTGCATGGTCCCGCAATCCGCCCCCATCGCCCGCGTGGACGGTGTCTTCAACGCCGTGGTCGCCGAGGGCGATTTCGTCGGCCGCGTGATGCTGGAAGGCCGCGGCGCCGGCGCCGGGCCGACCGCGAGCGCGGTGGCGGCCGACCTCATCGACATCGCCCGCGGCCGCCACACGCCCGTTTGGGGCGTCGGCGCCGATGCGCTGTCGCAAGCCCCCTCCGTGCCGATGTCCGCCCATAGCGGCGCCTATTACCTGCGCCTGATGGTGGTGGACCGCCCCGGCGTGATCGCCGACGTCACCGCCGTGCTGCGCGATGTCGGCGTGTCGCTCGAATCCATGCTCCAGCGCGGCCGCAGCCCCGGCGAGGCCGTGCCGGTGGTGCTCGTCACCCATGAGACCGGGGAGGCGGCGATGCGCACGGCGCTCTCCCGCATCGCGGCACTCGACGCCGTGATGGAAGAACCCGCGCTGATCCGCATCGAAGCCGCCTGAGGGAGGATATAACATGGCACTTATTGAAATGGTCACCGACCGCAATCTCGCGCTCGAACTGGTGCGCGTCACCGAGGCGGCCGCACTCGCTGCCAGCCACTGGATGGGCCTCGGCAAGAAGAACGAGGCCGACGGCGCCGCGGTGACTGCCATGCGCAAGGCCTTCGACACGGTGGCGATTTCCGGCACCGTGGTGATCGGCGAAGGCGAGATGGATGAGGCGCCGATGCTCTATATCGGCGAACGCGTCGGCGCCGGCGGCCCGGCGATGGACATCGCGGTGGACCCGCTCGAGGGCACCACCCTCACCGCCAAGGGCGGCCCCAACGCCATGGCCGTCGTCGCGCTCGCCGAGCACGGCAACTTCCTCCACGCGCCTGACATCTACATGCAGAAGATCGCCGTCGGCGGCGGCCTGCCGGATGGCGTGGTCGATATCGACGCCCCGGTCGGCGAGAACCTGCGCAACCTCGCGCGCGCCAAGAAGTGCGACGTGTCGGACCTCGTCGCCTGCATTCTCGACCGCGACCGCCACAAGGAGCTGATCGCCAAGACCCGCGAGGCCGGCGCCCGCATCATGCTGCTCTCGGATGGCGACGTCGCCGGCGTGATCGGCACCGCGCAGGCCAATTCCGAGATCGACATCTACATGGGCTCGGGCGGCGCGCCGGAAGGCGTGCTCGCCGCCGCCGCACTGCGCTGCATCGGCGGCCAGATGCAGGGCCGCCTGATGTTCGAGGATGACAGCCAGATCCAGCGCGCCCGCGACATGGGCCTGCTTGACCCGCACCGCTCCTTCAAGTGCGAGGAAATGGCCAAAGGCGACGTGATGTTCGCCGCCACCGGCGTCACCACCGGCGCCACCCTGCGTGGCGTGCACCGCTACGGCCACGGCGCGACCACGCACTCCGTGGTGATGCGCTCGAAGTCCGGCACCGTCCGCTACATCGAGGCGCACCACAACTTCACCACCAAGACCTGGGTCGATCGCTGAGGTGATGGACGACGCCACGCCGTCCGAAGGGGGCATCCCCCCCGCCCTCGGCGTGGCGCGCAGCCTCGGCGGACGGCGCTGGATCTGGCGCGCGCCGCCGGGGCTGACGCTGGAGCGCACCGGCATGGGCATCGCCCAGCGCCTCGGCGTGCCCGAGATCGTCGGCCGCCTGCTCGCCGGCCGCGGCATCGCGAGTGACGCCGCCGCCGGTGACTTCCTGGAGCCGACCCTGCGGGCCCTGATGCCCGACCCCGACGTGCTCATCGACATGCCGGCCGCCGCCGCCCGCCTCGCCGACGCCGTGCAACGCGGTGAGACGGTCGCGGTGTTCGGCGACTATGACGTGGACGGCGCCTGCAGCGGCGCCCTGATGGCGAGCTTCCTGCGCGGCCTCGGCTGCGACACCATCTCCTACGTGCCGGACCGCCTCGCCGAGGGCTACGGCCCCAACGCCAACGCGCTGCGCGCCCTGGTCGCCCGCGGCGCCACCCTCATCGTGTGCGTCGATTGCGGCACCGCCGCGGCCGATGCCCTGGCCGCCGTGCAGGGACAAGCCGACGTGGTGGTGCTGGACCATCACAAGGCCGAAGGCCCGCCCCCCGCGGTCGCCGCCACCGTCAACCCCAACCGGCTCGACGACACCTCCGGCCTCGGCAATCTCTGTGCCGCCGCCATCGCCTTCATCACCACGGTCGCCACCCAGCGCGTGCTGCGCGGCCGCGGCTTCTTCGCCCGCATGAGCGAGCCCGATCTGCGCGAACAGCTCGACCTCGTGGCGCTCGCCACCGTCTGCGACGTGATGCCGCTCGCCGGCCTCAACCGCGCTTTCGTCACCCAGGGCCTGAAAGTGATGGCCCGCCGCCAGCGCGCCGGCATCGCCGCCCTGCTCGAGGTCGCCGGGGTGAAGGAGCGCCCCTCGGCGATGACCCTCGGCTTCGCTTTAGGCCCACGCATCAACGCCGCCGGACGCATCAGCGAATCCGACCTCGGCCTGCGCCTGCTGCTCTGCGACGACGAGATCGATGCCCGCGGCCTCGCCGCCACGCTCGACTCGGTGAACCGCCAACGCCAGGCCGTCGAAGCCGGCATGCTCGACCAGGCGCTGGAAGCGGCCGACGCACAGCTTCAGGCCGGCCACGCCGCCGTGCTGGTGCATGGCGCGCAATGGCACCCGGGCGTGGTCGGCATCGTCGCAGGGCGCATCAAGGAGCGCTTCAACCGCCCTGCGTGCGTCGCCGGCGTCGCCGACGGCATCGCCAAGGGCTCCGGCCGCTCGGTCGCCGGGCTCGATCTCGGTGCCGTGGTCATCGCCGCCCGCCAGCACGGCATCCTCAACACCGGCGGCGGCCACGCGATGGCCGCGGGATTTTCGCTCTCCGAATCGCGACTCGCCGATTTCCATGCCTTCCTCGACGAACGCCTCGCCGCCGCTCGCCTGCTGCCCTCGGCCGCCGACCTCGCGGTGGAAGGCACGCTCGCCATCGCCGGCTGCACCACCGAACTCGCCCAACAAATCACCCGCCTCGCCCCCTTCGGCAACGGCAATGACGAGCCGGTGATGCTGCTGCCGCGCGTCCGCGTGGTCCGCGCCGACCGCGTCGGCAAAGAAGCAGCCACCGTCAGGGTTTATCTGGAAGGCGAGGGCGGTGGCCCGCGCCTGAAGGCGGTGATGTTCCGCGCCCGCGACGGCGCCGTGGCCGAAACCCTGATGTCCCGCGACGGCACCATCCTCCACCTCGCCGGCCATCTACGTGCCGAAGAATGGAACGGCAGCACCACCCCAAGCTTCATCATCACCGACGCAGCCCGGGCCTGACACAGACACCCTTGACCCCCCGCCTCCGCTCGGCTACCCAGCGCCCCTGCCTCGCTGTCCCGTTCGTCTAGAGGCCTAGGACACCGCCCTTTCACGGCGGTAACACGAGTTCGAATCTCGTACGGGATACCACTTAAACGCCTTAGTGCGTTGTTATTAAACAGATTTTGAAAATAAAACCGCTCCATACCCCACAATATACCCAACGTTGAGCGCGGGTAAGCCTGACGCAGGATGGCGCCGCCTGAGCGGCCTCGAAGGCACGCCGTATCCCATTTTGTAAACTGCTTCATCGCCAGCAGGGCCCCGTCTCTGGTTATGACCGGCGGAGCCAATCTTTTTATTGCGGCCGCCATGTTTCATGGCGCTCGGCGCAGTGCCGACAGACTGTCCGCCCTTTTGATCCTGTTCGCGTCGCCAACACCCGGCGGCGGCTAAAGGACCTTGACCTGCGGCTTTGGCACGCCCGCCCGCCATTGTGTTGATTTCCACCGAGACTTGACCCGGGGTTTTCACTGAGAAGTGACCCGCCTTGAGGGGCATTTTCCCCTTGGACAGGATGGGGT
>CAIYPH010000214.1 GCA_903928045.1 uncultured Rhodospirillales bacterium | reverse complement strand
GAGGGGACGCTTGGCGGTCGACGATCGTCGGCAAGGCTGATGAATTATCCGGGTTAGCCAACGGCAAGCAGCGGAGAAAAAGTTTTTTGGTTCTTTTTGTTCACAAAAAGAACACCCTTCCCCTGAAATTACGGCGAGTTGACTTCCCCCATGCTCCGCCGGGAGAATGCCACAATCAGGGGAACATTCATGGCGAGACGGACGAGGGCGGGCAGGGGGGCGGGATGGGGAAGCTGATTGCGCAGCGGCTGGCGCTTGGCTTTCTGACGCTGTTTGGCGCTTCGGTGATGATTTTCGCGGGGACGGAGTTGTTGCCGGGGGATTTGGCTTCGGCGTTGTTGCAGAACAACGCGACGGAGGAGAATCTGGCGGTGATGCGCAAGGAGCTCGGCCTCGATCGGCCGGCGCCGGTGCGGTATGTTGAGTGGTTCGGGCACGCGCTGAGGGGGGACCTTGGCAAGTCCTTGGCGACGGAGCGGCCGGTGGTGGCGGATTTGGCGCCGCGGCTGCGCAATACGATTTTTCTGGCGATTTATGCCGCGGTGGTGGCGGTGCCGGTGGCGATCGGGCTGGGGCTGCTTGCGGCGGTGTTTCAGGGCAGCGTGTTTGATCGGGGGGTCAACACGGTGACACTGATGACGATTTCGGTGCCGGAGTATCTGGTTGGCTATCTGCTGATGAAATACATCTCGGTGCAACTGGGATGGCTGCCGACGCTGGCGAATGTGAGCGAAGAGACGCCGCTGGGGGAGCGGTTCTATTTGTCGTTTTTGCCGATGTTGACGCTGGTGCTGGTGACGATTGCGCACATGATGCGGATGACGCGGGCCTCGGTGCTGGCGATCATGGCGAGCCCTTATATCGAGATGGCGTTCCTCAAGGGCATTCCGAAATGGATTGTGGTGGTGCGGCATGCGTTTCCCAACGCGCTGGCGCCGGTGATCTCGGTGGTGGCGCTGAATCTCGCCTACCTGATCGTGGGCGTGGTGGTGGTGGAGTCGGTGTTCGTCTATCCGGGGCTTGGGCAGTTGATGGTGGACGCGGTTTCCAAGCATGACGTGCCGGTGGTGCAGGCGTGTGGGCTGTTGTTTGCCTCGGCGTTTATCGTGCTGAATATGATGGCCGATATTGCGGCCATTCTGGCCAATCCCCGTTTGCGGCATCCGCGATGAGCGCCGCTTGGTTGCGGCGGTTCGGGCCGCGCCTGTTTGGGCATCGGGTGACGTTTCCGGCGATGATCGGGTTCGCGATCATTGCGATCAATTTGATCGCGGCGCTGGGCGCGCCTTGGCTGGCGCCGTACGACCAGGCTGAGGTGGTGTGCGACGCCTGGGACGACCCTTCGGCGGCGCATTTGCTGGGCTGCGACAATCTCGGGCGGGATTTGTTGACCCGGTTGTTGTTCGGCGCTCGGATGTCGATCGGGTTGTCGTTGCTGATTACCACGCTGTCGTTCTCGATCGGGATTGTGACCGGGTTTACCGCGGCGATCGCGAAGGGCTGGGTGGATGCGGCGCTGTCGCGGGCGGTGGATTTGCTGCTGTCGATGCCGTCACTGATTTTTGCCTTCGTGGTGCTGTCGGTGCTGGGGACCGAGGTTCCGGTACTGGTGGTGACGCTGGCCTGCCTTGATTCGACGCGGGTGTTCCGGCTCAGCCGAGCGCTGGCGATGAACATCGTGGCGCTGGAATACGTGGAGGTGGCGAAGCTGCGGGGCGAGGGGCTGTGGTGGATCATCCTGTGGGAGGTGCTGCCGGCGGCGCGGGCGCCGTTGATCGCGGAGTATGGGTTGCGGTTCTCTTTCGCCTTCCTGTTTGTGGCCGCGCTGTCGTTTCTCGGGCTTGGCATACAGCCGCCGGACGCGGATTGGGGGAGCATGGTTCGTGACTACCGCGACATGATCAACCTCGGCATATCAGCACCGTTCTGGCCGGCGGGCGCGATTGCGGTGCTGACGATCGGGGTGAATTTCGTGGTGGATTGGCTGCTGGCGATCCAGTCGCGCGGGCATGGAGAGAACGCATGAGCGCCGGCGAGCGGGTTCTCTCGGTTGAGCATTTGCGGGTTGAGGCGCGCAATGATGGCGGGATGACCGCGGTGCTGGTGGATGATGTGTCGTTCACGCTGGATCGGGGCGAGGTGATCGGGCTGATCGGGGAGTCGGGCGCGGGGAAGACGACGATCGGGCTGGCGTGTTTGGGCTATACACGCAACGGGTGCGCGATCGCCGGCGGGAGTATTGTGTTTCGCGGGCGGGATATCCTGACGCTGTCGGCGACGGAGCGGCGGGGGCTGCGCGGGCCTGGCGTGGCATATATCGCGCAGAGCGCGGCGGCTTCGTTCAACCCGGCGATGACGCTGTTCGAGCAGGTCTGCGAAATTCCGGTGCGGCACGGGATTATGAGTGCCGCGGAGGCGCGGGACGTGGCGATCGGTCTGTTCCGCGAGCTGGATTTGCCGAACCCCACGACGTTCGGCAACCGGTATCCGCACCAGGTCTCGGGCGGGCAGTTGCAGCGGGCGATGGCGGCGATGGCGATGGCGGCGCGGCCGGATATTCTGGTGTTTGACGAGCCGACGACGGCGCTGGATGTGACGACACAGGTGGAGGTGCTGGCGGCGTTCCGCAAGCTGATCAAGGAGCATCGGACGGCGGCGATCTACATCACGCATGATCTCGCTGTCGTGGCGCAGATCGCCGACAGCATCATGGTGCTGCGGCACGGGAAGATGGTGGAGCACGGGGAGGCGGACCAGATTCTACAGGCGCCGCGCGAGGACTATACGCGCCGGCTGGTGGCGGAGCGGGTCAGCGGGCATGGGTTTGTCGATCGCGATGGTGGCGAGACGCCGTTGCTGGCGATCAGCGATGTGGTGGCGAGCTATGCCTCGCTGCTGCGGGTGATCGACGGGGTGAGCCTCGAGGTGCGGCGCGGGGATACGGTGGCTGTGGTGGGGGAGTCGGGTTCGGGGAAGAGCACGCTGGCGCGGGTGATTACCGGACTGCTGCCGCGGCAGGAGGGGGATATCCGGTTTCAGGGGGAGAGCCTGCCGCCGCGCCTGGCGCAGCGGACGCGGGAGCAGAAGCGGCGCATTCAGATGATTTATCAGATGCCGGATGTGGCGTTGAACCCGCACCAGACGCTGCTGGATATCATCGGCCGGCCGATCGGGTTCTATTTCGGGCGCTCGCGGGCGGAGATCCGCAAGCGGGTGCTGGAACTGCTTGTGATGATGGATTTGCCGGAGAGTTTTATCGACCGTAAGCCGGGCGAACTTTCGGGTGGGCAGAAGCAGCGGGTGGGGATCGCACGGGCGTTGGCGGCGGAGCCTGATCTGATCATTTGCGACGAGGTGACGTCGGCGCTGGATCAGCTGGTGGGCGAGGAGATTCTGCGGCTGTTGAAGCGGCTGCAGGACGAGTTGGGAATCGCCTATCTGTTCATCACCCATGATCTGGGGGTGGTGAAGCGGATCGCCAACAAGGTGGCGGTGATGCTGAAGGGCAGGATGGTGGCGGGGGGCGAGACGCAGACGGTATTTGCGCCGCCGTATCATCCGTATACCGAGTTGCTGCTGTCCTCGGTGCCGGAGATGCGGAGCGATTGGTTGGATGAGGTGTTGGCGCGGCGGGTGGTTTCATCCTGAGTCCTGGGGGGGTTGGGAAGGACGGGCTCCTTTTTTGAAAAAAAACGAGCAAAAAACCTTTATCGGTTGGTGCTTGCCGCTCCAAGGCATGGCGGCCATGTACGCCAACGGCAGCGAACGAGTAGAAAGTATTTTTGGTTCTTTTTGTTCACAAAAAGAACGGCTTTCTTCCGCGTGCCGCCCTTGAGGATCGACATCGAATAGCGATCGAATAATAATCGGCGGCGAAAGGCTGTGGGGGGTGTTCATGCGGGTGATTGTGTTGATTGCTGCGTTGCTCGCGGCTTCCGCCGCCGTAGCGCAGACGCCGGTGGAGCGGGGGCGGTATCTGGTGGAGACCATCGCGGGTTGCGGCAATTGTCACACGCCGCAGGGGCCGACCGGGCCGGTTGCCGGGCGGGCGCTGGCGGGGGGCAATGTCGTGGTTGACAGCCCCGCGTTCACGGCGATCGCTGCGAACATTACGCAGGACCGCGCGACGGGGATCGGCGGCTGGACGGATCAGCAGATCGCGCTGGCGATTCGCGAGGGCAGGCGGCCGGATGGGTCACTGATCGGGCCGCCGATGCCGTTTGGGCAGTATCGCGGGATTGGCGATGCCGACCTGGCGGCGATGGTGGCGTATTTGCGGACGGTGCCGGCGATTGCGAACAAGGTGACGAAATCCAGCTATCGGATTCCGCTGCCGCCGGCGTATGGGCCGTCGGTGGAGCGTGTGGCCGCCCCGGCGCGGAGCGATACGGTGGCCTATGGGGCCTATCTCGCCGGGCCGATCGGGCATTGCATCGAGTGCCACTCGCCGATGCTGCCGGGCGGACGGACGGATATGACGAAGATCGGCGCGGGCGGGATGCAGTTTCCGGGGCCGTGGGGGACTTCGGTTGCGGCCAATCTCACCGGGAGTACGGCGCGCGGGCTGGGGGGCTGGACGGATGCGCAGATCGAGCGCGCGATCCGCACCGGAGTATCGGCGGATGGGCGTAAGCTGTTTCCGCCGATGGGGTTCGCCTATTACAAGGGGATTGCGGCGGACGACATGGCGGCGCTGCTGGCATGGGTGCGGTCGCTGCCGGCGATCGAGTGATGGTGGCGGTGAGGAAGGGGTTCTTTTTGTGAACAGAAATAATCAAAATGACCTGCGCTTCCGTTGCTGTTGTTGGCTTGCGGTT
Source organism: uncultured Rhodospirillales bacterium (assembly GCA_903928045.1). Next base: position 172 of record CAIYPH010000214.1, on the reverse strand, counting down.
GCGGGATGACCGGAGCGGCTGCGCGCCAGTGATGAAAGTTTTTCGCTCTTATTGTGTTGCTTGTTGATACGGTCCCAATCCGGCAGCTGCCATGATCCATAGGTTGGGTGCGGGCGCTTTCGGGAGGGCTTCGATGGTTCTACGCCAGCCGAGGTAATTTGGCAGATTGGCT
>CAIYPH010000213.1 GCA_903928045.1 uncultured Rhodospirillales bacterium | reverse complement strand
GGCAGCTTGGCCTTCTCGGCGGCCGCCAGCGCTTTGGCGCTGATGGCGTTGAAGGACAGGCCGGGCGGCAGCATCAGCCCTTTCTGCGAGCCGGCCACGGTGACATCGACGCCCCATTCGTCATGCCGGTAGTCGATGCTCGCCAGCGAGGAAATGGTATCGACCAGCAGCAGGGCCGGGTGCTTGGCGGCGTCGATGGCGGCGCGGACCTCGTCGACGCGGCTGGTGCAGCCGGTCGAGGTTTCGTTGTGCACTACGCAGACCGCCTTGATGCGATGCGCCGTGTCCTTCGCGAGCGCCGCGCCGATCGCCTCAACATCGGCGCCGCGCCGCCAGTCGGTATCAATGAACTCCGGCACCAAAGAGAGGCGTTCGGCCATCTCCTTCCACAGCGAGGCGAACCAGCCGGTGCGGCACATCAGCACTGCATCGCCCGGCGAGAGCGTGTTGGCGAGGGCAGCCTCCCAGGCCCCAGTGCCGGAGGCCGGATAGATCACCACCGGCCCCGCGGTCTGGAAAACCTTGCGGAGATTGCCGAGAATGCGGGCGCCGAGCTTGCCGAAATCCGGCCCGCGATGGTCCATCGTCGGGTTGTCCATCGCGCGCAGCACCCGGTCAGGCACGTTGGTCGGGCCCGGGATCTGCAGGAAATGGCGGCCGGGGGTGTGCGTGGTTTCGTAATAGGCCATGCGGGGCTCCTGTTCGGCCGGCAGAATGCGACGGATCGGCCGTGTGTGCCAGATCCGCCGCGCAACCAAGGGTGGCGTGCGATGTTTTCCTCTGGACTGGTGATCCTCTACAGCACCGATGTGTCGCGCGGCCTGCGCTTTTGGCGCGATCTCGCGGGCGGCGAGGTTGACTACCGCTTTCCCGCAGAGGGGGAGTCGGAGCACGTTGAACTCCGCCTCGCCGGCATGACCATCGCGCTGACCTCCGCCGCCGGGCTGGTCAGCCACGGCCTACCGCCAGCCTCGCCGGGCACTCCCTTCGAACTCGTCCTGCGCACGGACGATGCAGACGCCACCATCGCGACACTGCGGGCGGCCGGGGTGGCGGTGATGATCGAGCCCTTCACCTCGCCGGCGGGCAATCGTGTCGCCTATATCACTGACCCCGACGGCAATCGGGTGCAGATCTATTCGAAGCCCTGACGCGCGCATTGCGCTCCGTGGCATCCCGGCTAAAGGATGCGGTATGGAGGGCTCGGCATGAACGCGATCATCGGTGACAGCGCATTGGCGTCTCGGCTGCGGCGGGAGATCGCCGGCGAGGTGCTGTTCGGGGCCGCCGATCGCGGCCGCTACGCCACCGATGCCTCGATTTATCAGATGGAGCCGATCGGGGTGATCGTGCCCAAGCGGATGGAGGACGTGATGGCGGCGCTCGCCATCGCGCGGGAGGCCGGCATCCCCGTGCTGCCGCGCGGTGGCGGCACCAGCCAATGCGGCCAGACCGTGAACCGCGCGCTGGTGATCGATTGCTCGAAGCACCTCAACCGCGTGCTCGCCGTCGAGGGCGATCGCGCCTGGGTGGAGCCCGGCATCGTGCTCACGCAGTTCAACGCGGCGATTAAGGGCACCGGCAATTTCTTTGCCGTCGATCCCTCCACCAATGCGCGCTGCACCATCGGCGGCATGGCCGGCAATAACTCCTGCGGGTCGAAATCCATCCGCTACGGGCTGATGGCGGATAACGTGAGCGCCATCGACGCCATCCTGGCCGACGGCTCGCGGCACCGCTTCGGCACCCCCGATGCCAACCAGGGCGATGCGCGTTTCGTTGAACTGATGTCCCGCATGCGTGCGCTTGGCTTGTCGGAAGCGGATGAAATCGCCGCCAAATTCCCCAAGCAGCTCCGCCGCGTCGGTGGCTACAACATCGACGCGTTGACGCCCGCCGCCCGCGCCGCGGGGCGCGACAATCTCGCCCGCCTCCTGGTGGGCTCTGAGGGGACGTTGGCCTTCTCGGCGGCGCTGGAGCTGATGTTGCACCCGATCAAGCCGCGGAAAGTGCTGGGTATCTGCCAATTCCCCACCTTCCGCGCCGCCATGGCCGCCTCGCAGCATCTGGTGACGCTGGACCCCGAGGCGGTTGAGCTGGTGGATCGCACCATGATCGACCTCGGCCGCGCCATCCCGATCTACCGGCCGACCATCGACCGCATGTTGATCGGCGAGCCCGACAGCATCCTCATCGTCGAATTCCACGGCCATGAGGACGCG
>CAIYPH010000212.1 GCA_903928045.1 uncultured Rhodospirillales bacterium | reverse complement strand
CTCCCGCGCCACCGCCACCCGTGCGGCCACGGTCGCGGTGGTCTCGCCGGGAGGTGCGCGGGAGAGTTCCGAGGGCGGCATCGGTTGCACCTCGACGGTGAGATCGATGCGATCGAGCAGCGGACCACTGATCTTGCCCTGATAGTCCTCCCCGCACCGGGGCGCCTTGCTGCACTCCCGCGATGCACTGCCGAGATGCCCGCACCGACACGGGTTCATCGCCGCGATGAGCAGGAAGCGCGCGGGGTAGGTAACATGCGCCATCGCCCTCGCCACCGTGGTGCGCCCGGATTCCATGGGCTGGCGGAGCGCCTCCAGCGCCGCGCGGGGGAATTCGGGGAGTTCGTCGAGAAACAACACGCCGCGATGGGCGAGACTCACCTCGCCCGGCCGCGCCCGCTGCCCACCGCCGGTAATCGCCGCCTGGCTGGCGCTGTGGTGAGGCTCACGAAACGGCGGCCGCATCACCAGCCGCCCGCCATCGAGCATGCCGGCTACGGAATGGATCATCGAGACTTCGAGCGCCTCGCGGGGCAACAAATCAGGCAGCAGCCCGGCGATTCGCGCCGCGAGCATGGATTTGCCGGAGCCGGGAGGCCCGATCATGAGTAGGTTGTGGCCGCCGGCCGCCGCGATTTCGAGCGCCCGCTTGGTGGTCTCCATGCCCCTGACATCGGCCAGATCCGTGCCGCCGGTCACCTCGGCCACCCCTGCGGGTTCAGGGGACGCGAGGAGTTGCACGCCGCGAAAATGGTTGATTAGGGTCAGCAAATCAGGCGTCGCCAGCACCTTGACCCGCCCGGCCCAAGCCGCCTCGCCGCCCTGGTTGGCCGGGCAAATCAACCCGAGATCGAGGTTCGACGCCCCGATCGCCGCCGGAAGCACACCTGCGACGGGGTTCAAGGTGCCATCGAGCGACAACTCGCCGAGTGCCGCATAGCGGGCCAGTTCCTCACGCGGAAGCACCCCCATCGCGGCCAGGACGGCCAAGGCGATGGGGAGATCAAAATGGCTACCCTCTTTCAGCAGGTCGGCCGGAGCCAAGTTGATCAGCACGCGCTTCGGCGGGAGCGAAAGCCCCATCGCGGTCAGTGCCGCGCGGACCCGTTCACGCGCCTCTCCGACTGCCTTGTCTGGTAGGCCTACGACAAGGAAGGCCGGCAGACCCGACGAAATCTGGACCTGCACCTCGATCGGTACGGCTTCGATTCCGGAAAAAGCAAAAGAGCGGATGCGGGCGATGAACATCGACTTTAACCTAGCCGTGTCTCCACCGTCGCCCGAGTAATAAACAGATCAAAAGATGGATTTGACGATCGTATGTCAAACGGTCGTGTCCCACTCGTGGTGCAGGAGCCCCCGTAGTGGCCATCCCAGTGATCCCGGGTAGCACTGGGTTGCAGCCTGCAACTCTGATCTGAGGACCGCCACGATGACCGAGGACAAGATCGCCCTTCGCCAGCTCCTGGAGAAGGGCTCCGAGGCGACATTCTTGCGTGAGATGATCGGCTTTGCCGCCGAGCGCTTTATTGCGCTCGAGACGGAGACGCTGTGCAACGCGGCGCCAGGTGAACGCAGCGCCGAGCGGCGCAACCAGCGCAACGGCTACCGCGATCGTGACTGGTAGATTGGCGTCAACGCCGACAGGCGGCGTAAGGTGCTCGGCATGACGGTCGGACACAGCGAGGCCGAGCCATTCTGGGTCGAATTCCCGAGCAGCCTCGCACGGCGCGGCCCGCGCGGCGTGAAGCTGGTGGTGTCGGACGCCCACACCGGCCTCAAGGCTGCCATCACAAAGGTGCTGAGCGCCACATGGCAGCGCTGCCGGGTATATTTCATGCGCAACGCCATGGCCTATGCCGGCAAGACCCAGCGCCGCATCGTCACAGCCTGGATCGGCACCGCCTTCGCCCAGGACGATGCCGCCTCCGCACGACAGCAATGGCGCGACGTCGCCGACCGGCTCCGCCCCCGCATCCCGCGGCTGGCAGCCTTCCTCGATGAGGCCGAGGCCGACGTTCTCACCTTCATGGCCTTCGCGCTCCAGCATCGGGCAAAGATCCATTCGACAAATCCGCTCGAACGGTTGAACCACGAAATCAAGCGGCGCAGCGATTTCGTCGGTATCTTCCCCAATGAAGCAGCGATCACACGACTGATCGGCGCCCTCCTGCTGGAGGAGAACGATGAATGGTCCGTCCAGCACGCCCGATACATGACACTGGAAACCACCGCACCGCTCAGCGATGATACGGCCGTCGGACTGCACGT
>CAIYPH010000211.1 GCA_903928045.1 uncultured Rhodospirillales bacterium | reverse complement strand
GCGCTGCGGCAGCTTGTAGCGCCGCGCCATCTGGCCGTTGGCGAGCGTGCCCTGCACCGTCTCGGGCGCGCCCATCACCGGAGCGCCGGACTTCATGTTGATGGGGGTGGTGAGCACACCATAGAAGCAGGGCGCGCCGGCCTTCACCATTTGCAAGAAGGCGATCACCGCGATGCACTCGGCGTTGCACTGGATGATGCTGCCGGAGAGCGTGATGGGTGACATGGCGCCGGCGAAGGCGACCGGGGAGATCACATTCGCCTGCCCGGCGAGGGCGAGTTCCATCGCCGCCTCGATCATCGGCGCGTCCATCACCAGGGGGGAGTTGATGTTGATGGCCGCTTGCAGCCGGGGGGCGGCGCGCACTTCGTCTTCGGTGAGCCCATGGGCGATGCGCACCATTTCCACACTGTCGCGCACGCGGGTGCGGCCGATGGCGTAGACGCGGGTGACCTTGTCGGACAGCGTGTGCCAAGCGAAGCCGCTGGTGAGGTGGCGGGTGTTGGCGGGGGCGTCAATCGGCTCGACAGGGTGGCCGGCGATGAAGGCACAGGTGCCGAGCATCTGGTTGAGCTTCACCAGCGCCTCGAAATCCGCCTGGGTGCCGGGGCGGCGGCCGCGCTCGGCGTCCGTCACGTTGGGGGCGGAGGAGGCGCTGCCGAAATGGACGTGCTCGCCGCCGAAATGCAGGGAGTTCGCGGGGTTGCGGGCGGGCATGGTGAAGCCAGAGGGGGCGAGGGCGAGGAAATGGTCGATCACCCCAGGCGGAAACCGGGTCAACCCGCTGCCGCGATCGACGATGCATCCATTGGCCTCCAGGATCGGCCACGTGTCCGGCGACTGGAACTGGATGCCGGTCTTCTCCAGCAGATGCAGCGAGAGCGCATGCACTCGCGCCTCCTCCTCCTCCGATAACACGTCGATCGGCCGGAAGGTGCGGGCGCGCGGGCGGAACGGGGTGGCGGCGGCGGGTTGTTCGGCGGCGCGGCGGGGGCGGCGGGTCATGCAAGCGAGTAGGCCGAAACGGGTTAACCGGGTCAAGCAGGGAGGCTGGGCGGATGTGCGTCCAATCCAGCGCGTCTGACACCCGATCAGCGTGGGTCCAGCACCCCAACGATCGTCGGGGGGGCTGTTTTCAGCGAGGTGTAGCTGGTCAGCGGGCTGTCGATCGCTTCTTCGTCGAAGCGCTGCTTGATCCGCCGGTTCAACTCGCGGCGCACAGCCCAACGCTGCGCCGCCGCGGTCTTCACCCGCGCTTGCAATACGAAGGCGCCTGCGACGAACTTGTCGAGCCCGAAAATCTCGATGTCCTCACGGATCGCGTCGCGCCACTGCAACTCGTGGCGGAGGCCCTGAGCGATGTCGCGCAGAATGTCGCTCACCTTGTCCTGGTCCTCGTTCAGCCCGATCGGCACCTCGACCACGGCGTAGCCGAAATCGCGGGTCATGTTGGTTACCGTCGTCACCGCGCTGAATGGAATGATGTAGACCGAGCCATCGAGCGACCGCAGCCGGATGGTCCGCACCGATAACGCCTCGACCGAGCCCGACAGGCCCCCCAAGGTTACCACATCGCCCACCTGCATGGCGTTTTCCAACAGCAGGAACAGTCCGGTGATCACGTCCTGCACCAGTTTCTGCGAACCGAAGCCGATCGCGATGCCCAGCACGCCGGCGCCGGCCAGCAGGGGGGCGATGTTGACGCCGATTTCGCTCAGCACCATCAGACCGGCCACCAGGCTGACCGCGACGAACAGCGCGGTGCGCATCATCGGCATCAGCGTGCGCAGCCGCGCCGAGCGGGCGATTTGAGCCTCGCGGGTCAATTGGTCGAGATGCCGGCGGATCGCCCCGTTCGCCGCCTCCCACACCAGGATTGCCACCACCAGTGTCGCGCCGATATTGCCGAGCGCGCCCAGCAGATGAGCCCCCGGCCGCCCGGCGCCAAACCAGCCGAGCGCGTCGATCCCCCACGCCTCGAGGACCGCCACGATGGCCACCCCCCAGACCACCCCCTGGACCACGCCACGCAGGACCGGATGGTAGGT
>CAIYPH010000210.1 GCA_903928045.1 uncultured Rhodospirillales bacterium | reverse complement strand
TCCCGCCAGAATCCAACTACGCCGCGCCTCGGTTTCGGTGTCCCCCGACATTCGCCGCAGCAGCGGCACTGTCACCGCATGCCGATGTCCAACCGGGACTACCGGTGTCCGGTCACCAAGTGCAAACCTCGGCGGTGCGACGTTGATGATGTAAGGGCAGAGTTCGATCACGCTATCGGTGCCGATGAGCGGATATGGGCGGCGAACGCACAGGACAATGGCCAGCGGGACCGTCCATTTATAGGTGCTGCTCGACAGACAGGTCTTAAGCCAGTTCAGTTTTTCGGTCAGCGAACCGGCACAACCATACGCCGACGCGCGTGCTTTCAACCCAGCCAGATCAGTCACGGTTTCCGGTTGGTAGCGGTTCGCGATGACCAACTCACCCGACGGAAGACGGCTTGGCCAAGCGACGATCGCAACAGACTGCCCCACCCGAATGTCGCGCGACGAGCGATCGCCGAACATATTCGCAGCATTGCCGCGATTCAGCCTGAGCTGAGTTTTGCCGATTTCACCGTGAATATAAGGAGCGTCCCCGCCTTCTTCGGACAGCAACAGATATTCGAACCCGAATACGGCCGCGCCGGCATCGCGCGAAACAAGCCCCCGAAGGTAGGTGGCGTCCGCCACGACGAAGCCTGGCAGGTCGTCCCGCCGAACCGGCTCCCATCCCTGCGCGGGATCAATGAGACGATCGAGCGCAGCGTTGTCCAACCAATGTGACAACTGATTGAGAATACCCGGCAGGCCTTGCTCATGCAGCAGTTCCGCCAGACTTCCATCGACGATGCACGGCTCTGGTGGAAGCACCGGATTACCCGGCTGCACATGGGCAAGGCTGCGGTTGAAATCAGGGCGGAGTTGGATCGCCGGCGGCCGCAGCGGGAATGTCGGCGGGAAACGTAGTCTCACTGGCTCAATAGCACGAACCCCGGCAGGGCTTTGTCCATCGGCCATCCATGCGTTGGGCAGGCTGACGCTCATCTCGATATCAGCAACCCAGGCTCCGGTCGAACCATCAGGGATGTCTGGTTGGACCGAGACAACACTTGGATGCTCACGGATAATCCGGAGGGTTCGTGCGATCATGTCATCCCGGCCAGCCACGGTTCACCCGTGAGCCAGCGGCTGTCTTCCGACCGAGCCGGCGCCGATAATAGCCGCTGCCTTCATCGCCTTACTGGTCAGACGCGGACCATGACGTCCGACCTCGAACTCCATCACGTCCGGGTTCTTGGCCGATGGGTATTCCCCAACGCATTTGAAGGAACCGTCGGCGTCCTTCACGATTGCCGCGTATTCCCGCTTGGCACGGATGCATGGCGGATCGCTATCGTCGTCCTTGATTGGCTTGCTGCTGGCAACAACCATGGCGCCGCGCCGTGCCTGGGAGAGCGCCTTGCGAGCGTCTTCGCGGACCTCAGCCTTCTCGCCCCATGTGCTCCAACTATCATAGGACAGCGAGTGCCAGGAGCAGTGGTGGGGTGCCTGAAGAATGTCGTATTCGAACCAGTCCGCGTGATCGGAGTATTTCTTCCAGAGGCGTTCCCAGATCGCCACCTCAGCGTCGCCGCCGCTCAGGAAGCGGCAAGCATCCTGAAGCCCATCGCCGGAGAGCGAAAAGTTCAGCACGGTGCTCGAATGATTCTTCGATCGCAGATCTTCCTCATCCTGGTCGTCGCTCTTCGGTTGCGGTGCAAGCAGGCGAGCGGTCATTGTGCTGTCATACTCGCCGTTGATCTTCGAGAACCTGTTGCCGGCCTTGACCAGGATGCCAGTCAGGTCGTCGGTTTTACCATTCTCATCTTCGCCGAGGATCAGGATGCGGTCACCCTCGGACACGAAACCATAATTATCGAGATAGACTTTCACACGTCGGTGCGCCTCGGCGTTGAACGCCTTGGCGTCGTCGCAGAGCGTGTGCTGCGTCGACGCACGACGGAAGACCATTGGCGACTACCAAAGCTCGCGGATGAAAATCTTGTCGGTCTTTGCTGACCAGCGTTCGGGCGTCCCCAGGCTCAAGCCTCCCCTCATTTTCCATTGAACCGTCGCGCAATAAAAGAATCGCAATCATC
>CAIYPH010000209.1 GCA_903928045.1 uncultured Rhodospirillales bacterium | reverse complement strand
CTGCCGGTCAAGTTGCCGGAATTGATATACACCGTGTCGGCGGCAGTCGGCTTGCCCGAGGCGGAGGACATCCCGTCATTGGTGACATCAATCCAGTTGCCGGCGACCGAGGCATCTCCAGTACCGCCAAACCATTGGAAGCTGCGAACCGTCATGACGCCCCCCGACGTGCCAATCAGGAAGAAAGCGTGGCACGAAATATTAACGCTGGCGAGTCGTCACGCCGGCAGCGGATACCCCGCCTGTTTCGCCTCGGCGTGCCATTCGAGCGTTGGCCGGTAATCCCCCCGCACCACCCGCGCGAAGCCGCGCAGCAGCAGCGCCTTGCCCAGCGGCGCGAACCACTGTGCCTCCGCGGCCCCGGCGAAGGCCGCCCGCAGCCGGTCCACCGCGCCGGCCGGCAGCGAGGGGTGGGCGACGAAGCACGGGGCGGGGGCGGTGTCGGTGCTTTCCACCACGCGGAGATCGGCGGTGAGTTCCGGCTTGTACTTGGCGATCAGCATATGCCAGTAGGCATCGAGCGGTCCGACATCGATGGTGCCGGCGACCACCTCATCGAGGATGCGCCGCGCGGTGACCAGATTGCCCTTCATCTCAGCGTAGAGCGTGGGGCGCTCGGCGCTGCGGTAGCGCAGCAGATGGTGGCGGAAGGCGTTGAAGCCGGAATGGGAGTGCTCCACCGTCCAGCCCGCGCGATGGCCGAACGTGTCGGCGAGGGTGTGGAAGGGGCTGTCGGCGCGCACGATGAGGTCGGAGCGGTAGACCGGCTGACCGCCGGCCCAGTCGGCATCGGGGATGGGGGCGGCGATCGGCGTCACCACGGCGATTTGCAGGGCGACGGGGTAGCCGCACATGAACACGCAGCCGAGATCGGAGCGCCGCCACAAATCCTCCAGCGGCTGCGGGGCGGGGTATGGCGTGTAGGCGAGCGGCACCCCGGCCGTCTCGCCGATGCGGGCCAGCAGCTCCTGCCAGGCCGCCTCGGCCTCGGGGCTCACCGCATACATGCGGGCATTGGCGATGAACCCGCTCATGCGAAGCGCAACCGCTGGCCGACGCCGATGCGCGCGGCTTTTTCCAGCATGGCGTGGCCAAGCGCGATGTCGGACAGCGAGAGGCCGCGATGCCAGAACAGGATGGTCTCCTCCGCACTCGCCCGCCCCGGCTTCAGCCCGGCGACGATCTGGCCCATCTCGGCGTGCAGCGTCGCCTCGGTGAGCTTGCCCGCATTCACGTGCTGGCGCATGGCGCCGAACTTGCCGGCATGCACCTGCCCCCAGTCATCGACGATGAGCTTGTCCATGATATCCGTCAGTGAGAGTTCGAGGGCGGACATGGTGCCGTAGGGCATCACGAGGGCGCCTTTCTTGATCCACTCGGTTTTCAGCAGCGGCTCGGGCTCCACCAGGCGCGAGGCCTCGATGACGATATCGGCGCCCTCGATGCAGGACTGCCAGTCATCGGTGACCACCACCTTCTTGCCGAGATCGGCGCGCAGCTTCTCGGCGAAGGCGTTGCGGCTCTCGGGGCGGCGGGAATGGACGCGGATTTCATCGAGGTCGAAGAGATGGTCGATCAGGCGGACGTTCCAGTAGGCGGTGCCGCGGGCGCCGATATGGCCGAGGATTTTCGCGCCCTTGGGGGCGAGATACTTCGCCCCGATGGCACTGACCGCGCCCGTCCGCATGTCGGTGATCGCCGAGGCGTCGAGGATGGCGGTGGGTTTGCCGACCCGACGATCGAACAAGGTGAGCACGGCGAGTTCGGAGGGCAGGCCGTGCAGGTAGTTGTCGACATAGTCGCTCACCACCTTCACCCCGGCGCGATCGATATCGCCGCCGATCGCGCCGCGCAGCACGTTGTAATGGCCGCGAATCCCGTCGCCCGGCACCAGATGGGTGCGCGGCTCGATCACCGTCTCGCCGCGGCCCTGGGCGGCCAGCTGCGCCTCGATGGCGCCGAGGATTTCGCCGTCGGTGAGGTCAAGCTCCTCGACGTCGAAGCGGTTGAGGTAGGTGATGTAGATCGGCGGCATTTTGCCATGGGTGGTCATCGTCGTGCATTCTCCTTGGCGCGATCACACCATGAAAGGCGGCGGCCGCGAAGGCCCCGGGGAACACGATGTGCGGCCGATATGCGGCGTTCCGGTCGGTCGAGGAAATCCGCCGGCTGTTCGCCACCACCAACCCGGCGCCCAATTTCGCGCCGACCTGGAACATGGCGCCGACCCGCCTCGCCCCGGTGGTGCGGCTGCATCCGCAAACCGGCGCGCGGCATCTCGATCTGCTGCGCTGGGGGCTGGTGCCGCATTGGGTGACCGACCTCAAGGCGACCAAACAGCCGATCAACGCGCGGGCGGAGTCGGCGGCGACCACGCCGATGTTCCGCGACGCGCTGATCCGCCGGCGCTGCCTTGTGCCGATCGACGCCTTCTACGAGTGGCAGGCGATGGGCACGGCCAAGCTGCCGCACGCCATCGCGCGGGCCGATGGCGCGCCGATCGTCGCGGCCGGGTTGTGGGAGGGGTGGCGCTCGCCGGAGGGCGAGGTGATCCGCAGCTACACCATCCTCACCATCTCCGCCTGCATGCAGCTGCGCCATCTGCATGAGCGCATGCCGGTGATCCTGGAGGCGGCGGACTGGCCGGCCTGGCTGGGCGAGGCGCCGGGCGATCCGGCCGCGATGCTGCGGCCCTCGGAGGCGGGGTTTCGCATCTGGCCGGTCTCCACCGCGGTGAACAACGTGCGCAATGATGGGCCCGAACTGCTGGAGCCCCTGGCCGGGCCGCTATTGTAGCTTGAAGCCGACGCGGATGGTTTCGCTGCGCGGGGTGGGCGGCATGCCCTCCGTGAAGGCGGGCACCATCGCCCCCTCCAGCATGCGGCGCACCGCCTCGTCGAGCGCGAGCGCGCCGGAGGCGCTGGTGATCGCCACCTCCGTCACCGCGCCGGTTTGCGCCACGGTGAAGCGGACGGTCACGGTGCCCTCGATGCCGCGCAGGCGGGCGGAAGGCGGGTAGGTCTTGTGCGCCTGGACCCAGTCCGCCAGTGCCGCGCGCCACTCGGCCTCCGGGTTTCGCGCGATCACCGGCGCGGGGGCGGGGCGGCGCGGCGCGGCTGGCGCGGCCTCCGCTGGCACGGCGCGGGGGCGCGGAGCGGCCGGGCGGGG